>NZ_MAGO01000001.1:300000-429497 GCF_001687335.1 Dissulfuribacter thermophilus
TTTGGAAGGGCCTTTGGGCATATACCCATGCCATTGTCTTTGATTATTATGCTGCATGAAAAACCATCTGTATCTGTAGACGATATCCCCACCTCAATTTTGTCTTTTTTATCCAATTGATTGTAGGATTCACAGGCGTTTTCAACAACGGGGACTACGGCCTTAGGTAGTAATTCCTCATCAACAAGTGCCTTTTTATTAAAGTATACTTCAGAAATATGCCAATTAACTCCCGTAGAAAATTTCTGTGCAGTTTCTTCAACTGGCTCTTTGATGCAGTTGACAACGTCGTTAACAGTCACATGCCTTGGTTTTGGACGTGGAAGTCTGATGAACTCTGTGAGTTTAGAGAGAAGGAGCTCTAGTTTTGAACATTCATGTAAGATAATATCTACATATTTTTTCTGTTTTTTTTCACCCAATGAACTGATGCGTCTAGCAAAGCCTCCAATGGATAGGATAGGATTTCTTATCTGATGGCTTATATCCTCGAGCATTCGTCCCCAAAATATGAGTCGTTCATTCCTTTTTAAAATTTTTTCAACATTTTTGAGATTCGTAATGTCGTGTATTGTGAATACCAATCCCTGTTTATCCTCAATAGGACAGATACTTGTTGAAACGAAAGCAAAAAAACGTCTTCCAGCAAGATCCCTCAATAGGGCCTCTCCCTCAAATTCTCCATAACTCTTGGTAATTTCCAAAATATTTGGCAAGAAAACTTCATGGTCTTCTGGCAAGAACAGAGATTTGATTGGTAGTCCTTCAAGGGCCTCATGTTGGTATCTTACGCTACAGTGGTAGTCTCTGTGATCGGTTACCTTTTTTGTATTCACTTGGGGGCAGAAGATCTCTTTGGCCTTAGTATTGGATAAAATTATGTTCCCTTCATGGTCCACTATCAATATGGCACAATTGATGCTTTCAAGGAGCTTTGCCACAAAATCTGGGTTCATTGACAATACTCCATGAATAAATGCCCCCCCTTTATTGTTATTACCCAATTTTGGGGGCAAAGAATAGTGGTATAATCATCTAGGATGAGGGCAGGTCCCTTCACTGTCATTCCTTCCCTAAGTTTTGATCTTGAGAGACAAGGTGTTAAATAACTGCCCTCTTCAAACTGTATGGGGACTTTGTCAATGTATTCTTCAGAGGATAGGCCCATAAAAGAGGAATAGAAGGTACTATTCCAGCTCTCTCCTTCCTCGGAGTGGAAAGTAAGCTGAACTCTGAGATTTGTCACTTCAATTTCTTGCTCTTCCATGGAGTAGCCATATAGGCGCTCGTGTGTTGCGTGGAAACGTTCTACCCAATCATCATCATATAAAACTGGTATCTCATGGGATTGCCCCCTATACCTTGCTTCAATTATGGCTTTTTCATCAATATTTTTTATATAATCTCCGGCAGCCCCATTTAGACCTGATGAATCCATGAATTCTTTTAAGAGCCTATTTTTTAATGTAGATAGGGCCTCTTTTATAATTTTTTTATTAAATTGGGCCTTTTTCAAGAGAAGAGTGGTCTCTCTTTCCATTGTAATAGATGAGTTGGCCATCCCCATGGCTGAAAATACCCCACCAAATGCAGGGAACAACACTTTTTTGATACCAAGTTCTTGGGCAATATGGGCTGCATGAAGTCCACCAGCGCCACCAAAAGTCACTAGAGTAAAGTCTCTTGGGTCATAGCCCCTTTCTACTGATATGCTTCTGATGGCTTGGATCATGTTGGTATTTACTATTCGTATAATACCCAAGGCAGTTTCTAGAGGGCTCAGGCCAATTTTTTTTGCAAGTGCTGAAAGCCTTGGATTTATACGGTCTTTAAAGAGCTTCATCCGTCCGCCTAAAAAGGCCTCTGGTCTGAGCCTCCCGAGGAAGCAATTTGCGTCAGTTACGGTTATCTGTTCACCTTTCCCGTAACAGACGGGCCCTGGGTTCGCACCTGCGCTTTGAGGACCTACTTTAAGGATTCCTCCTTTGTCAATCCAGGCAATAGAGCCGCCTCCTGCTCCCACTGTATGAATATCGATCAAAGGGACAGAGACCGGATAACCTTCAATGGAATATGATCGTGTATAATTAAGTTCTCCAGGGCAAATGGAGCAGTCAGTGGAGGTTCCACCCATGTCAAAGGTGATGATATCTTTTAGACCTAGGGCCTTTGAAAGGGCCCAGGCCCCTTGTACTCCTCCTGCTGGTCCAGACAGTAGTGTCTGGATAGCATAGTCTTCTATAAAAGAAGCAGGCCCAGCGCCCCCGTTTGATTGCTGGATGAGGACAGATGCACCTTTTAAGTAGTTCTTAAGCCTTTTTACATATCCTCCTACAACTGGTCCAATATAGGCATTTATTAAGGTAGTAGTAAGGCGTTCGTATTCCCTAAACATTGGGAGGACTTTTGAGCTGATGGAGCAATGTAGTCCACTTTCTGAAAGGGCAGATAGAATCAGTCTTTCGTGGGAGTCGTTTGCATATGAGTGAAGAAAAGAACACGCCACACTTTCGGCCCCTTTGTCCCTTATAAATTTTAGGGCCCTTTTAATCTCTTTTGTTTCCAACGGAATTAGAGGTGTCCCTTCCCAGGTCATGCGTTCGTTTAGTCCCAATATATGGTCTCTGGGAATAATGGGCCTCTTTGGTTGGAGAAAAAGGTCGTATAATTTTTCCCGTGCCTGTCTTCCAATAAGTAGACAGTCTTCGAATCCTTTTGTTGTAATCAGTACTGTACGAGCTCCCTTTCTTTCAATAAATGCATTTGTGCCAACAGTTGTCCCGTGTATGCACTCAATATGCTGGGGAACTTCACCATTAAATATGGCGCGAATTCCCTCAAGAATGGCCTTTGTAGGGTCTTCTGGGGTTGAAAGGGTCTTCCATCTCGAAAAAGAACCATTGGGTTCCCTTATTACGAAATCAGTAAAAGTTCCTCCGGTATCAACTCCAATGCGTATTGAGGACCTATTCATTTTCTAATCCCTATAGCTTGGTCTAAATAATCTAGTCATACTACACGACACTACATTCTGCCAATTTGTTTAGGTAGAAGGAAGAAGGTAGAAGGTAGAAGCCTGGCATTGCTGATCCTGTTGCCTGTAGGCCTACGGGTAAAGCCTGGCAAACCCTACTACCAGGTTCCACCCAGTGGCCGATAGGCAGTAGCATCAGCAACTCCTGCTTCTCCCTTTTTCCTTCTACCTGTTACACCATTCGCCATTCGCTATTTCTCCCCTCACCCTCTTTTCACCAGAATATTTTTTCATGATTACAGCACATTATGCCGGTGTCGTGTTGTATGTAATCTAGTATTAGAGGGCAATGCGCCTGACTGCTCCTTCTTTTAGGTCCAGCATGGCCCAGCCTGGTGGCTCTTTTTTTCCAAGTATTTCTCCTGGATTAAGTAAGAGGATATCTCCTACCATTTCTTCGTGCCACCTGTGGGTATGGCCAAAGAGGCAAATATCGTATTGACCTGTCTTTGCTAGTGCATATGCATAGTGAGGGTCATGGACAAAGGCGATTTTCTTACCCTCTATGGTAACTTCTCCAAGGTGACCATGGTGGACTACCTTGCCGTTCATTGCACCTACCTTTTTTAGAAGTAGGTACTGATCTCCTGGATTGTTTCCGAAGACTAGATGCATAGTACCAGTAAATTCCTCTAATTCGTCTAGCATAAATGAGGAGACTAGATCTCCAAGGTGGATTATAAGGCTTATTTCATGATCCGTAATCGATTTGATTGCCTTTTGCATGTTCCATACGTGGTCGTGACTATCACTCATTACAGCTATTTTCATGTTCGAACTCCAACAGGACTGATTTTATTTCCTGGCCTTGTGAGAATCCACCAAGGCCTCCGCCTTTTTTTAGCACACGATGACAAGGGATTAAAAGGGGGATTGGATTATTTTTAAGGGCACGTCCCACTGCCCTGGGTGAAGGACAGCCAATTTTTTGTGCAAGGTCCTTGTAGCTCAAGGTCTTGCCAAAAGGAATTTTTCGAGTTTCGTTTAAAACTTTGTGTTGAAAAGGGCTACAAGAAGACAGATCACAATTATATTTAATGTTTCCCTTTAATATTTCTATAAGTTCACTGCAGGGGGTCAGGTGCGGTGGAGTTTTTTCTGAAATGGAAAGTAATACTCTTATTAATAAATCGTCCCTATATAGAAACTCTACCTGCAAAAAAATTCCCCTAGAGATGGGGTAATGTTTTGTCTCGATACAAATGTTATTATCTGTGTTCATATCCAAGTCGGCCGATTTCCCTGAGTTTCCCGCGGGAGTCTTTTAAGAACACACCTTTACCTTCTTCCACGTAACCTATCTCATAGGGTGGCCTTTTGAGTAATTTTGACGCTACTTTTTTTACTTCTTGGGCCTTGTGGGGTGGAGTAGTCCAGATGATTTCAAAGTCTTCACCACCTGAAATTGCAAAGTCCAATGGTCGAACATGCGCTGCTTTTGAAAGCAGTCTTAGGGGTCTTGAAATTGGAATAGCAGACTCTTCAATTATGCAACGGACTTTGCTTCTCTCACAAATGTGCCAGAGATCCGTGCTCAATCCATCTGAGACATCTATCGAGCTTGAAGCCAGATCCAATTCTAATAATCTCCTGCCAAGCCCCATAGGATAACTGGGATCTAGATGGCTTTTAATGAGATATTTTAATGGGTTGCGCGGGATTGGTGGTTTTATCCTGTTTTGGAGCAGGAATAGTCCCCCCTGTGAGTCTCCGAGTGGTCCGGAAACGAAGATCCTGTCTCCTGGCCGCGCCTTAGCCCTACTGAGGAATTTCCCTTTGGGGACCTCTCCAATTAGGGTGAGGGAAAAAAAGAGCCTTTCCTTTGCACTCACAGTATCTCCACCAACGAGGCCAACCCCCTCTCTCTTAAGGGAACTCAATAGGCCCTTAAAAAAGCTTTGATAAAAAGCTGTGGAAAAATCACTCCTAAAACCTAGGCCTAAAAGCGCCCAAAGGGGCCTTCCACCTGCGGCCCCTATGTCGCTTAAGTTAGAGGTAGCGAGTTTTCTTCCAATGAAATACGGAGTGGTATAGGAGAGATCAAAGTGTACCCCTTCCACCATGCAGTCTTTGGTTACTACAAGATCAGCCTCCTTGGTTGGCCGAAGTATAACACAGTCATCGCCGATGTCGGTTATTACAGATGTAAGGGGTGTTTCACTGCTGACCTCTTTTTTAATGATTTCTATGAGCTTGAGCTCAGTGGATCTCGAGTTCACTGAAGAAGTATGCGATTTCTTTTTGGGCGTTTTCTGGAGAATCAGATCCATGGACAACATTTTTTTCTATGTCAGTTGCAAAGTCAGCCCTTATGGTCCCAGGCTTGGCCTCTTTGTAGTTAGTAGCTCCCATGAGATCCCTATTCCTTTGGATGACGTTTTCGCCTTCGAGTACCATAACTACGATTGGACCAGAGGACATAAAGTCTGTTAGACTGTCGAAGAAGGGTTTTTCTTTGTGTACAGCATAGAAACCCTCTGCCTCTTTTTTGGTTAGATGGAGCATCTTCATGGCGGCAATTTTGATACCTTCTTTTTCAAAACGTTTAATTACTTCACCTATGAGTCCGCGCGAAACGCCGTCTGGTTTGATAATTGATAGAGTCCTTTCCATTTTTTTCTCCTCCAGCAGTTTTTTGAGGGCAAAAGATAACACCTAAATCCTGAAATTGGCAAGTTTGCCAGGTCTAAAGCCAGGGTACTGTTAAAGTTTTGAGTTTTGAGTGATGAGTTTTGAGTTAAAGGAAGAAAATATTTTCAAAAATGCTAGAAATATAGATATTTCCCGTGAAAAATACGTGCTTCCCGCTCTTTACATGAGGTAGAAGGAAGAAGCAAGCACTGCCCACACCAAAGCCCAGCGGCCAACTGGGATCGGTCCTGAAATCTTGAATCTTGAATCTTGAATTTTCTTCTCCCTTCTCCCTCTTTTACCGTTTCATCCTGCGGGGTGTGCTAATTAGTACGTGAACGTTTATGGTGTCAAGTGTGGGTAAAGGTCATGGGTGAGTGGGGTTTTGACTTTAAAATGGTGAAATGGTATTTTCCATCTTGAGGAGAGGTCCAGATGTTCATCTTTCAGAAGATCGCAGAGCAGAGGATTCGCGAGGCCATGGAAAATGGGGCCTTTGAGAATTTGGAAGGTAAAGGAAAGCCACTTGTTTTTGAAGATGATTCATTTATACCCCCTGATCTTCGAATGGCCTATAAAATTCTAAAAAATTCCGGTTTCCTTCCCCCTGAAATAGAGGCAGAAAAGGAGATACAAAAAGCAGAAGACTTGTTACAGGGGCTAAGTGATGAGAAGGAACGATACAGGCAGGCAAAAAAGCTAAATGTCTTAATCACCAAGGCCAATATGCTTAGAAAGCGCCCAATTAATCTTGAGAAACACCAGATCTATTATAGAAAGATCGTTGAGAAGATAACGGTCAGAAAAAAATGACTGGTGCCGAAGGGGGGAGTCGAACCCCCACGGGCGTAATGCCCACTAGATCCTGAATCTAGCGCGTCTACCAATTCCGCCACTTCGGCAACGAGCTAAAGCTAATTTACATTTGTATACTTGCAGTTGTCAAGGAGGTCCATTACCATCTTTGCATTATGCAAATTTTGAGGTCACTTGAGGAAATAAAAAGACCATTTTTTAGGCCAGCTGTTACAATAGGTAATTTTGACGGCGTTCATCTCGGTCATCAGGCCCTTTTTAAAAAGGTGGTAGACCTTGCCTCAAAAAGGGACGGGGATACTATCGCAATAACCTTTGAACCTCATCCTTTAAAGGTATTGAGGCCCAAATCATCATTAAAACTAATATCCACCTTTGAACACAAGGCTGAGCTCATAAAAAAGGCTGGAATAGAATGGCTCTTGTGTTTGCGGTTTGACAAAGAGTTGGCATCTACTCCTGCAAGGGAATTTGTTGAAAGGGTTTTTGTCAGAAAGATAGGGGTGGAGGACCTGGTGGTGGGCTATGATTATGCCTTTGGAAAGGGCCGAGAGGGTGACAGAGAATTTTTGAAGACCATGGGGGACATCTTTGGATTCAAGGTTCATGTGGTGGATCCTGTAATGATAGATGGGGTGATAGTTAGCAGTACTAAGGTGAGAGAATTGGTCTCCAATGGAGAGATGCGCAGGGTTTATAAGCTCCTAGGGCGCTATTACCAGATTAGAGGCGTGGTACGTGTAGGCAAGAGGAGAGGAGGTTCGGTTGTAGGTTTTCCTACTGCCAATCTCGTACTAGAAGAAGACGATCTATGCCCCAAGGTAGGAGTGTATTGCGTCCAAGTAATATTAGATAGCCAGTGTTTCGGAGGCGTTATGAACATTGGCTATAATCCCACATTCGGAGATACGGGCTTGAGTGCAGAGGTACATATATTTGATTTTGATAAGGATATTTACGGAAAGGCTATCAAAGTAAATATAATTCAGCGGATTCGAGATGAAAAGAAATTTAGTGGGCCTTTAGAACTCAGAGAACAAATCTGTAAGGATGTAGAGACAGCAAAGTTAATACTAGCAAAGGAGCAAAATCTCACAAGGGCGTGTTTGGATGAACAAGATGATTAATTGGGCAGGACCTTAAGCCCTGCCCAATTTTCTTTTTCATCACTAGACTTCTTCAACAGTGATGGCGCCTGTGGGGCAGACCTCTACACAGGTCTCACAACCAAGGCAGTCTTCAGCACGAGTTGCAACTGGTTTTCCGTCCTCAAAATCATAAACCTCTGCTGGGCAAGCGTTGACGCATTCTTCATCGCCTTGGCATTTGTCGAGGTCAATAGTGATTTCAAACATGGCTAATCCTCCTTATTTTTTTCTTGTGGCGGTCTTATAAAAATTCAGACAGCCATATAATCAAAATGCTGTATAGACGATTACTATTCTTTTTGTCAAGACCTATTTTACCTGGCTTGAGGAAGCCAGGGCAAAGGCCTCGGCTCAGCACGAAGTCCAGAGTAAGAGGCAGCAACTCTTGTGAGTCTTATACCAAAATCCTTTTGCTGAAGGGCATGCACGTGAGTATATGTGGCAAAGAGATTTTTATATAGTACGCCCTCTTCCTTGCCATCGAAGCCATGACCTCTCATCACTGAACAAGAAAGAACGCTCTTTTGGAGAGTGTTTATTTTTATTGGTCGAGAGTAATGAAATTCATGGCCTTTTAGGGTGAAGCCTTCTTCATAAAAAGGGGTAGGCCTCTCTACCTTGAGAATGCTATATCCATGTCCTTGTGGCCTCTTTTCCACCAAAAAATCGTAGTCTATTGCTCCCACCATTGGATAGGTGTTCCCTTGGTGGGTAATGCTTCGACCGAGATACATCAATCCTCCACACTCTGCATAGACTGGCAGCCCATTTTCAATGGCCTCTTTAACCGATTTTTTGAAGGCCTCGTTTTTTGAGAGTTTCTCTGCCTGGGTCTCTGGAAAGCCGCCACCAATATATAGAAGGTCGATATCAGGAAGTTTTGGTGTATTTATCGCGCTTATGAACTCTATTTGTGCCCCGTTTTTTTGTAAGGCCTCTAGGTTTTCAGGATAATAAAATTGAAAGGCCTCATCCATAAGAACCCCAATTCGGACTCTTTTGGGCTGAGTGAGACAGTGAAAAACAGACTGGGCCTCTAGTCCATCTGATAACGCTAGAGGACCGGCGCTTTTTGCAATATCTATTACAGCATCGATGTCGATATTTTCCTGTATCATCTTGGAGACAGAGCTGATGCTGTTTTCTGCATCTGGGTGTTCTTCTACTGGAGTTACACCAAGGTGACGCATGGGCATGGGGTCTTTTTTGAACCTCGGGATTACGCCCAGGACCTTGATCCCAGTATAGGTCTCAATTGATTGTCTTACTATTCTCTCGTGCCTGGCCCTAACAATGTGGTTGAGGACAATTCCCTTTATCTTTACATCTGGGTCCAAATTTTTTAGGCCTAGGGCCAGAGCAGCAGCAGTGCGGGTCATCTTTGTACAGTCTAGAATTACAATCACAGGTGCATTAATGAGTTTTGCTAGTTCTGCTGTGCTAGAGGTTCCCTCTATGTCAACCCCATCGTAAAGTCCTCTGTTACCCTCGACTATGGCAATGTCAGCCCCTTGGGCCCTTGAAATGAAAGATGCCTTTATGGTCTCATTGTCCATGAGGAATGGGTCGAGGTTGTAGCATGGGCCTCCTGAGGCCAGTTTAAGCCATTTTGCATCAATGTAGTCTGGCCCTTTTTTGAAAGAACTGACTTTTAGACCCAAATCTTTAATGGCTCGTGTGATGCCCAAAGAGGCCACAGTCTTACCTGCTCCACCTCTGAAGGCTGAAATTACGATACGTGGGGTGTAAAGATATTGTTTATCCATATTGGGCAACTTTTGTTCATTGAATGATACTTGTCAACAGGAAATTTGTGTGCTTTTTCACGGTAATATACTACAATTGTCTAGTATTAACCCAAATTATGCAATTGGCGAGTTGCCCACGATGCAAGGGGGACCGGTTTGCCTCCTTTTGCAGTGCATAATTTGTGATTAAGGCACGTCAAAGGTGTAAGGATGATGGTGGGAAAAGATTCAAAATTCATGATTTGGGATTATTCAAATTAGGAGTTTCAAATGAAGACCATTCCTGTCTATCATGAATTTTTAGTAAATGGCCATTCAATGGCTGAAGGTAAGGAAAAGATCAAGAGATTTTTTGACCATTATGAATTGATTTCCTATAGTGAACTTTTTTACTTGGACAAAGCTATATTAAATGGCAAACAATCTGCTTTTTGGGAGAGGCTCGCCTCCAGTGAGGAGGTCAACAGGAGGCTTTTGAGGGACTGGATTCAGGAGATGAAAGGCACTGGGGTAAAGAATCTAGAAGATCTTGAAATGTTGCCTCAGGGTTATCCAAGTAAACTTTTTCACACAATAGCCCATGTTTTAGACGGTTTTTTTGGGGTAGATTCGCACTTTTTTAATCTTATAGAGGACTCTCACTGGGTGAGCCAAAGGCTTAAAGAATTAATTAAGAAAAGTCCTGATTCATATTGGTTAATTACAGTAGAAGTAACCCTTGCGTATGGCTTTCAAGGGTTTGAGAAAAAAGCCCCAAGAAATATAGAGAGTTAATCCAATAAAGATTGTGTCTTGACACACAAGAACAACTTTAATATAGAATGACTCTCAATTCATCGTGAATCTTGTTGAGGGGATTTTTGGGAGAGGTACCTATGGCAGAGGCTCAAATGAGGCTAAGAGAAATTATAAGAACCAAGGAAGCGGATATCCTCAAGGAGTGGAAGCAGACACTGCTTGATACATATCCCCAAGATGCCGTTAAATTTATTCAAGGTCAGAAGAATCAATTTGCCAATCCTGTGGGGCACATTTTTGATACGGGGCTCACAAAGTGTTTTTCCAATCTCATCTTCACCGACGATAATGAAGGGGTTAAGGAATCTCTGGATGAAGTAATACGAGTGAGGGCAGTACAGGATTTCTCGCCAGCAGGGGCTTTGGCATTCATATTCGATCTAAAGGGTATTATCAGGGCCTATTGCCTAGAGCAGATAATGAAAGAAGACCTCTTGGAAGAATTGTGGCGTCTGGATGCGAGGATTGATGAGGCTGTGCTCATCGCATTCAATATTTACGCCTCTTGTAGGGAAGAGCTTGCTGAAATCAGGGTCAACGAGGTCAAAAGTAACGTTTACTTCCTGTTGAGGAAGGCAAAGATGCTGGTAGAGGAGTCTCCTGATAAGGGAGTTTAATATATTAATTTAATTTAAAGTCTTATAAAGCGAGGTAGATGATATGAGAGTTGTCATGCCTTTATTCTTAGTGGTTGGCCTGGCACTGACTGCATGGGTTGGCTGGGCTATTCATCTTCAAGGATTATTTGGTGTCCTGGTTCCTTATTTGGCTGCCCTGATTTTTGTGGTTGGATTTTGTGTGAAGGTGGTAGACTGGGCCAAGTCTGCCGTACCGTTCAAGATTCCGACCACAGCTGGCCAGCAAAAGTCATTGCCGTGGATCAAGCACGCAAAGATTGAGAGCCCATTCACCACAGGTCAGGTGATCCTCAGGATGTTTTTCGAGGTCTTTTTCTTCCGTTCACTCTTTAGAAACGTGAAGGGTGAGCTGAGGAGTGGACCAAGTCTTATTTACGGTCCGACCAAGTGGCTATGGCTTTCAGCGATTATGTTTCACTATGGATTTCTCATGGTCATACTTCACCATCTGAGACTTGCGACATATCCTGTTCCAGGTCCCATCGCATTGCTTGATAAGATAGATGCAATGTTCCAGATCGGTGCTCCACCTATCTATCTTAGTAGTCTACTCCTTCTCATTGGGGTTGTTGCCTTGTTTTTGAGGAGAGTTCTGATACCTCAGGTGCGCTACATTTCGCTTGTCAATGATTACTTCCCGCTGTTCCTTATTTTTGGAATAGTGGTGAGTGGTATGCTCATGCGCTATTTTGTTAGGACTGATATTGTGGCAGTAAAGGCACTTGTCATGGGTCTCGTCACGTTCCACCCTGTGGTACCAGAGGGGATTGGGGCAATTTTCTATATTCATTTGTTCCTCGTCTGTTGTCTCTTTGCCTATTTCCCCTTTAGTAAGCTCATGCATATGGGCGGTGTCTTCATGAGCCCGACTAGGAACTTGCCTAATAACAACAGGGCAGTTCGCCATGTGAATCCATGGAATCCAAAGGTAAAACTCCACACCTACGAGGAGTGGGTTGAGGACTATAGGGATAAACTCGAAGAGGCAGGAATACCAACAGATTAATAAAAAAGGGTGAGAGATATGGCAGTACCAAAACCAAACGAACTTTTAAAAATAGATCATAAACCTCCCAAGAAATGGTGGATGGATACAAAGCCCACTTTTAGGCCTGGGACATATAGTTATCCATCCAAGCCAAAGAACATTGAGATCCTGGACATGTGGAATCCTAGGGAGTGGTCGCCAACTGATGAAGATTGGAAGCTCCCAGAGGATTGGAAGGAAAGGATTCTTGAGGGTTTCAGAGATCTGTTGAAAAAGTATAGATCTCTGAAGGTATTCATGGACATATGTGTTCGTTGTGGAGCCTGTGCAGACAAATGCCATTTCTTCATAGGTTCCGGCGATCCTAAAAACATGCCAGTTCTACGCGCCGAGCTTATGCGGTCGGTTTACAGGGGAGAATTTACTAAGGCAGGTCAGATCCTTGGGCGTTGGGCTGGGGCGCGTGAACTGACATACGACGTCGTAAAGGAATGGTTCTATTACTTCTATCAATGTACCCAGTGTAGGCGTTGTTCTCTGTTCTGCCCATATGGTATTGATACAGCCGAGATCGACCTTGCAGGTCGCCATCTGTTGAATCTAGTTGGTTGTAACATAAACTGGATGATGGAGCCTGCGGCAAATTGTTACAAGGTTGGAAACCATATTGGTATTCAACCTCATTCCTTAAAGGACATGATCGACTTCTTTGTGGAGGATATTGAAGACCTTACTGGGGTAAAGATAGAAGTTCCCTTTATGAAGAAAGGGGCTGAGGTCCTATTCGTGACACCTTCAGGTGACTTCTTTGCCGACCCGGGTACTTACACCTTCATGGGCTATCTCATGCTTTTCCATGAGATAGGCCTTGACTATACCATGAGCTACTATGCAGCTGAGGGTGGTAACTTCGGGTTTTTCACAGGTACCATTGAAAATGCAAAGAAATTGAATGCCAAAATATATGCTGAGGCAAAAAGGCTTGGTGTAAAGTGGATACTAGGCGGTGAGTGTGGGCACATGTGGCGTGTGGTCCACCAGTACATGGATACCCTTACCGGGCCAGCTGACTTCTTGGAAGTGCCCAAGTCTCCCATTACTGGTACTGTGTTTGAAAACGCCAGATCTACTAAGATGGTCCACATTACGGAATTTACTGCAGACCTCATCAAGCATGGTGCCATCAAACTAGATCCAAGCAGAAATGCAGGTATAAAAGCCACGTTCCATGATTCCTGTAACCCATCACGCGGTATGGGATTGTTTGAAGAGCCGAGATACGTGCTCAAGAACGTGGTTCCAGAATTCTATGACATGCCTGAGGATACAATTAGAGAAAAGACTTTCTGCTGTGGTAGTGGATCAGGTCTCAATAACGACGAGTTCATGGAAATGCGCATGAGGGGAGGACTCCCAAGGGCCAATGCAGTTAAGTACGTGCGCGACCGTTACGGCGTCAATACCCTGAGCTGTGTTTGCGCAATTGACAGGGCAGTCTTGCAGCCATTGGTCAATTATTGGGTACCAGGAATAACTGTTACTGGTGTGCATGAACTTGTCGGCAATGCCCTTGTGATGAAGGGTGAGAAAAAGCGCACTGTCAACTTAAGACAGGAGCCCATACCAGGAATGGAGGAGGAAGAAGGAGATGTATGATTCAGGTAAGGTCATCATAGGACTCGTAATATTTGTGGCGATAGCTACCTTCCCATTTTGGTTTGGTATGGGCAAGGCTGCACCCATGCCAGAGCCAGTAATCATGACCAAGGGCCAAAAGTGCGTAGAGTCCAAAGATTACATGCGTGCCTCCCACATGTACTTATTAAATGTGTGGAGAGATCAGGCCTTGAGGGATGGTAATCGTGTATATGAAAATAAGCGTGGGGAGAAGGTTACTATTTCGCTCCAAAATACCTGTATGAAATGTCATTCCAACAAGGAAAAGTTTTGCGATAGGTGCCATGACTATGCAGAAGTAAAACCCTATTGCTGGGATTGCCATTTCGTCCCGAAGGAGAGTAAGCAATGGAATTAAAGAGAAGGGATTTTCTAAAAATAGTAGGTGGATCTGCCTTGATAGGGGGGAGCGCCATTTCGGCGTTGGTTGAAGAGGCAGGAATAGCCCACGCCAGTCCCCACGAGGAACATGGCCATAGTGCCGAGGAAGATCACGGCCATGGCCATATTGAAGAAGCATCGGGGATCCGTTGGGCGATGGTTGTGGATATGCGTAAATGTTCTGAGCAGGAAGGGTGCAGAGACTGCATTAATGCATGTCACTACGTCCATAATGTGCCAAACTTCCCAGATCCAAAGGAAGAAGTTAAATGGATTTGGAAAGATGAATATCACCATGTATTTACAGACATCTCTACACTAGATCCCTATGTGCCAGAACATATTAAAAGGCATCCATTTTTGGTACTTTGTAACCATTGTGACAATCCTCCATGCGTGAGGGTGTGCCCTACAAAGGCGACCTTTAAGAGGCCAGATGGCATAGTCGCCATGGATTACCATAGGTGCATAGGATGTAGGTTCTGCATGGCAGCTTGCCCCTATGGCTCCAGGAGCTTTAATTGGCGAGATCCGCGATTGGGACTCAAGGGGAGAGAGCTAAACTACGAATTCCCCACAAGAATGAGGGGTGTTGTTGAAAAGTGTAATTTCTGCGTGGAGAGGTTAGCTCAAGGCAAGATTCCAGCCTGTGTCGAAGCTTGTAAACATGGGGCTTTGACCTTTGGTAATCTGGCTGATCCTAATTCAGAGGTGAGGGCTCTGTTAAGGGAAAACTATGCCCTTAGACGTAAGCCACAGTTAGGTACCAAACCATCTGTATTTTACATTATCGCATAAGGTGAGGGAGCCATGATAGAAAAAGCATTACAAGGTAGTTCAAGATATTGGACCTGGATAGGTTTCCTGCTCGTCTTAATCGGAGCGGGTTTCATAAGCTATCTTTATCAGCTTAAGACCGGTCTCGGCATAACAGGAATGAGTAGGGACGTGTCCTGGGGTGTTTATATCGCCCAGTTCACCTATCTCGTCGGTGTTGCAGCTGGGGCTGTTATGTTGGTTATCCCAGAGCTCCTACATGGCTATCATCCCTATAGACGTGTAGTTGTATTCGGAGAATTTTTGGCAATTGCTGCTGTCACCATGTGTTTGTTGTTCATAGTTGTGGATATCGGGCAGCCAGCAAGACTCTTTAATGTCCTTTTACACCCGACTCCCAACTCAATTTTATTTTGGGACATGATTGTCTTAAATGGGTATCTGTTAATCAACATTATAGTTGGTTATAATACCTTACTCTGTGACAAGAAGGGAATACCTGTACCCAAATGGGTGAAATTCTTTGCCTACGTTTCCATTCCCTGGGCATTCAGTATCCATACAGTTACTGCATTTTTGTATTCAGGCCTCCCAGGCAGACATGCATGGCTGACCGCTATAATGGCACCCAGGTTCCTTGCTTCAGCATTTGCATCAGGGCCTGCGTTGTTAATCCTGCTCCTCCTTATTGTGAGGAAGGTCAGTAAATACGATCCTGGTGAAAAGGTATTGCAGTCAATAGCAAAGACAATTTGCTACGCAATGATTGCCAACCTTTTCTTTGTGGGGCTTGAATTCTTCACCGCCTTCTACAGTAATATCCCAAGCCATATGCACGGATTGGAATACCTCTTTTTTGGACTTCATGGACATGATCAGCTAGTCCCATGGATGCAGACTGCAGGTGTGTTAGGATTTCTTGGGGTATTTATACTCCTGATTCCGCCTCTGCGTAGAAGGATTGGATTCCTGGCCCTTGCTTGCGCCGCAATAATTGCATCGACATGGACTGATAAAGGTGTTGGATTGGTTATTGGAGGATTTGTCCCAAATCCATTTGAAAAAATAACAGAATACCATCCAACCTTTCCGGAGATTACAATTGCCATCGGGATTTGGGCCGTAGGATTCCTTATACTCACTGTACTTTATAAGGTAGCGATCTCCGTTAGGGAGCAAGAGCTAAACTAGATAAAGAATTTCATAAATGTGAAATAAAAAGGCGGCCCTTTAGGCCGCCTTTTTGTTTGAGCTGTTAGCTCGGGAGTAATTGACACAGAATATTTTAACGTATAATGTGTCTTTTATGGAAACCTGCGATCTTCATACCCACACCACAGCTTCTGATGGCTCAGATAGCCCAAAGGATCTTGTTAAACTTGCTACAGAAGTAGGTCTTAAAGCCATATCCATAACAGATCACGATACAATAGAGGGCTTGGATGAGGCCATATCCATGGGCAACGCCTTGGGTATAAATGTTATACCTGGGGTGGAACTGAGCGTCATTGCCCCAAAGGGTAATATGCACATACTTGGGTATTTTATAAGGCAGGATTCAGAACACCTTAAGGCAACTCTTGGTATTGTCCAACAGGCCAGGGCCAATAGAAATCCAAAGATAATTAAAAAGCTAAATGAATTGGGAATCCCCATTTCCCTTGAGATGCTCGAACAGTTGTCCAAGGGGGGCCAGATAGGACGTCCTCATTTTGCCCGTGCACTGGTAGAACTAGGGGCTGTGAAAAATGTTCAGGAGGCCTTTGAAAAGTACCTTAAACGGGGAGCAAAGGCCTATGTACCCAAATCAGTGTTGAGTCCAGAGGAGGCTATTGAGACCATTCATATGGCAGGTGGTCTCGCTGTGCTTGCACACCCTTTTAGTCTAAAATGTGAAAATATTACGGAGTTGAAGGGTATTGTGGAGGGACTTGTTGAAAGGGGACTAGATGGAATGGAGTGTTACTATAGCGAGCATTCACCTTCTTTCACTCAGTCTCTTATTGAACTTGCAAACTCCTTTGGGTTGGTAGTCACAGGCGGGACAGATTACCATGGTAAGGCAAAACCATATATACATCTTGGCAGGGGAAAGGGTAATCTCTCCATTCCCTATGATTGCGTAAAAGACCTGAATAATAGACTTGAGGAAAAAGCCTTTCATGCGTAAGGGCCTTTTTTCTCTGCTTGCAGCACTCCTCATACTATTTCCCTATAACCTATCAATAACTAATGCCCAAGACTATGGAGATGCTGTTGTAGTAGGCTCTATTGGCGATGCCTCCATTTTAATTCCCATGCTTGCCACAGATGCAACAAGTCACGAAATAGCTGGGTTAATTTTCAATGGACTGGTGAAGTATGACAAGGATCTCAATCTAGTGGGTGACTTGGCTGAATCATGGGACATTTCAGCGGACCGTCTCACCATAACCTTTCACCTAAAAAAAGGGGTTAAGTGGCAAGACGGCGTGGAATTTACATCCAAGGATTGTCTGTTCGGATTTAAGCTCATCACTGACCCCAATACTCCAACTGCATATGCAGGGGATTTTAAAGAAGTTGAAAAGGCCGAGGCACCAGATCCCTATACCTTTAGAGTAACGTATAAAGAACCCTTCGCACCAGCCTTAAGTTCATGGGGAAATCTGGTAGTTCTCCCCGAACATCTTCTTAAAGGCAAGGACATCACAAAGGTTGATTTTGGTCGACATCCAGTGGGACTTGGTCCCTTTAAATTGAAGGAATGGAAGACCCAAGAGAAGATCGTCTTGGAATTCAATCCTCAATACTTTGAGGGAAGGCCTTTTTTAAATGGCTATGTAATGAGAATTATACCAGATCCTGCTACGATGTTTCTCGAACTCAAAAGCGGTGGCCTGGATTGGATGGGGCTTAGTCCGATTCAATATAGACGTCAGACATCAACCCCATTTTTTGAAAAAAACTTTAAAAAGTACAAATATCTTTCATTTTCATATACATATCTTGGATATAATCTTAGGGATCCCCTCTTTAAAGACAAAAGGGTGCGCCAGGCCATTTCCTATGCCATTGACAAAGAGGAGATAGTTAGGGGAGTCCTTCTAGGCATGGGGGTCCCTGCCACTGGGCCCTATAAACCTGATGCCTGGTTCTATAATCCTAATGTGAAACGCTATCCATATGATCCTGAGCGTGCCAGGGCCCTGCTCAAAGAGGCAGGATGGGAAGA
Source organism: Dissulfuribacter thermophilus (assembly GCF_001687335.1). Classification (NCBI taxonomy): domain Bacteria; kingdom Pseudomonadati; phylum Thermodesulfobacteriota; class Dissulfuribacteria; order Dissulfuribacterales; family Dissulfuribacteraceae; genus Dissulfuribacter; species Dissulfuribacter thermophilus. The sequence continues at coordinate 317,851 of NZ_MAGO01000001.1, forward strand.
TCATGACGGTGACGGTTGGTTAGATAAAGATGGAAGGCGTTTTTCTTTTACAATCATTACCAATCAAGGCAATGCCCTGAGGGACAAGACAGCCCAGATCATACAGTGGAGATTGAAGCAGATAGGCATTGAGGTCAAGATACGCACAATTGAGTGGACTGCCTTTATCAATGATTTTATAGACAAGAGGCGGTTCCAGGCAGTTATACTAGGTTGGACCCTTGGACAGGATCCAGATATATACGACATATGGCACTCTTCAAAGACTGGGCCAAAAGAGTTAAATTTTATTGGATATAAAAACAAAGAGGTTGATGAGTTACTTGTTCAAGGCAGACGCACCTTCAATCGTGAAAAGCGAAGACAGATTTATTGGAGAATTCAAGAGATATTGGCTGAGGATCAGCCATATACGTTTTTATATGTGCCAATGAGCCTTCCCATTATTCACAAAAGATTTAGGGGAATTGAACCTGCTCCAGCAGGCATAAGTTACAACTTTATCAGATGGTGGGTCCCCAAAAACGAGCAAAAATATATAATGCCCTAGAATGGAAATATTGAGATTTTTATTAAAGAAAATCCTCTGGCTCATACCCACGTTCTTTGGGATAACAATAATCTCGTTTACTGTCATGCACCTTGCACCAGGAGAGCCCATGGTTATTCAAACGGATTTTAATCCGAAAATGACTCCAGAAATGAGAGAGAGACTGAGAAAACAATATGGGCTGGACAAACCTCTATATGTACAATATCTGAGATGGGTTAAGGGATTGTTGACCCTTGATCTGGGGCGATCATTTGCTCCAGACAGGCGTCCAGTGTGGGATAAGATCAAAGAAAGGCTCCCTATAACTCTCCTTATTAATGCCTTGTCTATCCTACTTATAATTTTAGTGGCCGTTCCCTTAGGGGTTAGTGCAGCAATTAGACACAATAGCCTTTTTGATCATATTACAACAGTTGTCGTCTACATCGGCTATGCAGCGCCGTCATTTTGGATAGCACTTTTGTGTATGATACTATTTGGGGTCAAATTAGAATGGCTGCCAATCTCAGGGCTTCATTCTCTCATGGGCTATGCGTCCATGAGTCCCTGGGAGAAATTCCTTGACTGGATTAAACATCTCATATTACCGGTTTCAGTTTCTGCAATAGGCGGGCTTGCTGGAATGAGTAGGTATATGAAGAGCTCAATGCTAGAGGTCCTTCGTCAGGACTATATAGTGACTGCAAGGGCCAAAGGTCTACCTGAAAGAACGGTCATATACAAACATGCACTGAGAAATGCGCTCCTTCCACTTATAACCATACTAGGCCTTTCCATACCAGGACTAATTGGAGGTAGCGTCATATTTGAGTCCCTTTTTGCCATACCAGGTGTGGGCCAGCTTATGTGGACCAGTGTAATGGCCAGAGATTATCCGGTCCTAATGGGAAATCTTGTTATTGTGGCAATTCTTACGCTCATTGGAAATCTCCTTGCAGATATAGGATATGCATTGGCTGATCCACGGATCAGGACAGGAATGAGGAGTGACTAATGATTCAACCCAAATTATGCAATTGGCGAGTTTGCCCAAGATGCGAGGCGCACCGGAAGCAGACGTACTTAGGTACTTCAAGTCGCAGTGCATAATTTGGGTGCAAACTCAAGGCTAAGATATGAGTTGGACTAGATTATTTAAAGATCTGCTGAGAAATCCTATGTCAGCTACGGGGCTCGTGCTCGTGTTTCTCCTGGCAGTGGTTGCCATATTTGCCCAATATATCGCGCCTTATAATCCTCAACAGATAGATACCTATCACATCTTAGAGGCCCCAAGCGCACTTCATCCCCTTGGGACAGATTCCCTTGGTAGAGACGTGCTTTCAAGGCTCATATACGGTGCAAGGATTAGTCTCCTTGTGGGTATTGTAGCAGTGGGCATTGCAACGGCGATTGGGACAGTACTAGGGGCTATTGCCGGATTCTATGGGGGAATCTGGGACATCCTGATTATGCGTCTCGTGGACATAATGTTGTGTTTCCCAACTATATTCCTTGTAATGGCGGTAATTGCTTTTTTGGAGCCATCCATATGGAATATCATGGTGGTAATAGGACTTACGAGCTGGATGGGGGTGTGTAGGCTAGTTCGGGCAGAATTCATGAGTCTTCGATCAAGGGATTTTGTACTCGCAGCAAAGGTTATAGGCGTAAACGACATGAGGTTACTATTTAGCCATATTCTTCCAAATGCCATTGCTCCAGTCATTGTGTCAGCTACTCTGGGGGTGGGAAGTGCAATATTGACTGAGAGTGCGTTGAGTTTTTTGGGGATAGGTGTACAGCCTCCTACCCCTAGCTGGGGGAATATGTTGACTTCTGGCAAAGACAACATTGAGATAGCCTGGTGGCTTTCAGTATTTCCTGGACTTGCAATCCTCCTCACAGTACTGGCATACAACCTTTTGGGAGAGGGGCTTCGGGATGTGCTTGATCCTAGGATGAAAAAAAGGGGTTAAGACCTCAGTCTTTGGATAATCTCCAGGGCCCATATGCTTATTTCATAGAGAAGTAGGAGGGGTACTGCCAGGAGCGTCTGATTGAGTACGTCGGGGGTTGGAGTAAAGATTGCTGCAATTATAAAGGCCCCAAGAAGGGCATATTTGCGGTTGCGTCGCAGCATGGTGGTATTGACTATGCCCAAGAGACCAAGGAAGACTAATATCAGAGGGAGTTCAAAGGCTAGACCAAACCCTAGAAGTAGCCGTACTACTAGGGTGAAATATTCAGAAATGCTTGGATAGAGGGTAAGCATATCCGATTCATAGCCTGCAAGGAACTTGAAGGCCGTAGGAAATACTACAAAGTATCCAAAGAGGCCCCCTCCAACAAAAAAAGCTGAGCCAAAGATTATGAATGGGAAGAGTAATCTCTTTTCATGGGCATACAGTCCTGGTGCTATGAAGGCCCAGATCTCAAACAGTATCCAAGGGGAGGCCAGAAATATTCCGGTGGTGATCGCAAGTTTGAGATAGGTAAAGAATGCTTCAGGATAGGAAGTAAAGATTAGGCTTCTACCTTCAGGTAATACGTCAAGAAGTGGAATTGAAAGGGCCTTAAAGATGGGTTCAATGAAAGCGTATGAGACGCATGCCAGGATGCTTACAACAACGAGAGACCTTATGAGTCTCTGTCTTAGTTCTCTAAGGTGTTCAGTAAGAGGTAATTCGTTTTGAGTTTCAGAAATCATAAATCCATCTTCCACTTCCCAAAAGTTCGACTCCATCTTCTTTAATCACCACCATGTCCTCTAGCCTAACGCCACCTTCGCCAGGGATATAAATACCCGGTTCTACTGTGACAACACTATTTGTATGTAAGCGCCTCCGGTACCGTGGCGAAAGGTTTGGGGGTTCATGTACAGAAAGACCTACACCATGGCCAAGGCCATGGACAAAGTAATTTCCAAAGCCGTGTTCCTTTATTTTTGCACGGGCTATATGGTCGGCATCTCTTCCAGTCATTCCTGCTCGGATGGCTTTCTGCGCAGTCTCCTTGGCCTCCTTTACGCAGGCATAAATCTCTTTGAATTTGTCAGTAGGCTCTCCAAAGAAAATAGTCCTGGTCATGTCAGATGCATAGCCTTCTATTTTTACTCCCATGTCGATGATAACAGGTTCGTTTTCTTTTATGATCCTGTCTTGAGGTATTGCGTGGGGAAGGGCTGCATTTGGACCAGAGGCAACTATCGGTGGAAAGGAAGGGCCTTCAGAGTACTTGTAAATATTTTCAAGTATTATTACGCTGGCTTCTCTTTCGGTCATCCCTGGCCCCAGCCTAGATAGGGCCTTTTTAAAGCAGAGTTCCCCAACTTCTACAGAGCGCCTTATGAGCTCAATTTCTTCTGGTTCCTTTTGGAGTCTATAGGTTAGTATGAGGTCATCATACTCTATGAATTCTATATTTTTACAGGTTACTTTTATTTTCGTAAATAGTCTTACGTTTATTGAAGATGCCTCAAAGCCAATTCGTTTCACATTTACGTGCTTCAAGATCTTTGCAATGGCCTTGTGAAGACCATTTTTACATACCACTATATTGATGCCACTTGTCTCTTCCTTGGCCTGCAGGTCATAGCGGCCGTCTGTAAATAGATAGGCCTCATCTCTAAGGACCAGGAGGATGCCAGAAGATTCCTTACAGCCAAGATCTTCAGCAGTAAACCCAGAAAGGTAACGCCTTGATTCCGGACTTGTAGCAAGGAATCCGCCAAGTTTTTTCTTGGAAAGGGCCAGACTCAGAGTTTTTCTCCGTCGTGAATAATCCATTTATTTTTTCCTCCAGAAGATCAATCCTTCAATTAAGCATTTATAGTTTATCATATAATATTTTCAACAAGTTGCTTGTAGTGTAAATTAACTCCTAGAATCCGGATTACCCACCCCTTGTTAAATTGGGGCGTGTAACAAAGCTTTTACCCTACAGAAAGTTGGACATGCTATGAAAAGAGAAGTTCACCCTGACTCTATACCCTATTTGGTGTTAGCAGATGAAGAGGGCAATATATTTGATCATCCCCATTTGAGGATGGCAGGGAGATCTGGCAAGGCCCTTCATCCTGTCTTCCCAGAGGATCTGATCCCACTTCCGGAAGGGAGTGAATTGTTTGTGCTTCCTGGTCGGATTCCTGTTGGATGGGACATGGACAGGGATGAGATGGTGGCAACCCATGAAGGACCAAATGGTGAAAAGGTCTATTCAGTAGCGGCATTTATGTCCCCAGCCCATACACAAGTTGCACTTCCCGCCTATTTAAAAGAGGACAATGCCCAGCCCCTTCCACTTTTCGCTTATACTGCAGTTGGTTGGTGGAAGGACAGATTTTGGGTAGCTGGCTTTAGAAGTGATCCAGACAGGCGTCAGGATGTAAGGCTATTTAACCCAAAGAAGATCATTAGTAGGACTAAAAGAAAGCTAAAGGAGTATCCCAAAAATCGTCTGATACAACACCTTGGCAAGTGTTGTCTTACATATGGTTGTCCTGCAGCAAAAAATTTCTTTTTGGAGCGTTTTGAGGCCCCTCTTCCAACTTCTACTGCCTGCAATGCCCAATGCATCGGATGCCTTTCATATCAGCCTAACTGCGACGTACCTTCTACTCAAGAGAGGATGAAGTTCATTCCAACAGTTGAAGAGATTTGTGAGGTGGCTGTACCCCATTTAAAAAACGTAAGACGGGCAATAGCCAGTTTCGGACAGGGGTGCGAGGGAGAACCCCTTATGAATCCAAAGTTGCTGGAAAAGGCAGTAACTCAAATTAAAAAGTCCACTACTACTGGTACGTTAAATCTTAATACCAATGCAAGTCGTCCAGAGGCAGTTGAGCGCTTGAGACGTGCTGGTCTCGATTCAATTAGGATAAGTATGAATTCAGTGAGGCGTCACCTATATGAGCCGTACTATAGGCCCAAAGGCTATAGCCAAGATGACTGTTTCGAAAGCTGGAAACGCATGAAGGAACTTGGTGGCTTTGTATCCCTGAATCTCTTTATTATGCCAGGGATTACTGATGAGATAGAAGAGATTGAGAGACTTTCGGCATTAATTGAAAAGTTTGGACTAGATTTAATACAACTGAGGAATCATAACATAGACCCAGACTGGTACCTGGATTCTATTAATTATGAGCCATCTTCTCAAAGAGCAGGGGTTAAAGGATTTGTAAAGATATTAAAAAAGAAGTTTCCCAAACTGCGATTTGGTTATTTCAATCCATCTCTACGGCCGTGATGCACCTAAAGGATAAATTTAGATGTCTCTAAGATAGTTTGCCCATTGAGCGGCTTCCAAATAGCATTTTGTAATGTCTTCATAGCTAAGATTGAAATATTCACTACATTTTTTTAATCCATTTTCATTAGCCCGTTCATAAGCCAGCATTAGGTAGAGGAATGGAAAGAGTGGCCCGGATTTCTCTACTAATGCCTTAATAATAGAAGGATGAACCTTTATCTTTTTAAAGAGTTCATCCATAGGCCTTCCCGTCATGGTGTCAATTAGGCTAAGTATACCAAGTAAAAAGATTGTAGGAGAAACGTGATGTTGCCCAATCTTTATGGCAATTAGCTCCCCAAAACGGGCCCTGGTACTAGCAATAATAATGAGTTCCTCTGGTTGGTCTTCACATAAATTAGCCATTAATACAAGGGAAAGCCATCGCCTTATTTCCGTTTCTCCTATTAGTGTGATGGCCTGTTCAACGCTTTTGACCTCATTAGGGAGTGAAAAGGCGGCTGAGTTGATCAAATTTAGGAGCTTAAATGCCAGGGCTGGATCGTGTTTGATAATCTTGACTAGCTCTTCGGACTCAATCTCTGGCCTCTGGACTAGAGAAAATAGTTTAAGATAGGTCCATTTGGTAGGAGAGACATCCTCGCCTCTTATTATGGTGGGTTTTTCAAAAAAATATCCTTGAAAATACTTGTAGCCGAGTTCGATAGCATCTCGGTATTCCTTTTCATGTTCTATTTTTTCTGCAAGAAGTGAGACATCATACCTTTTGAGGAACTTTGTGAGCTGTTCTATTTCCTCTATATTTGTGGTCACCCAGTCAACCTTTACGATGTCTGCAATATGGAGGAGCTCCAGTGATCTGTCTTTAAGGAAAAAGTCATCAAGGGCAATCTTATACCCCTTGTTTTTGAGGGTCTTACAGGCATCAAGGACTTCATTGTCGATATCTATATTCTCAAGTAGTTCAATTACTATATGATTTGGTGCAATATCTACAGGAAATTCTTGTAATAGGTTTTCCTTTGTAAAGTTTATAAAAGCCTTCTTCCCACCTAAGATTTTTTGAAAGTCTAAACTGTAAAATAGGCTGTAGAGGACCTGATTTGTGGCCATAGTCCCATTGATTATAGGAAACTCATTGGATTGCTCCCCTGCCCTATAAAGTATTTCATAGGCAACGGTCTCTTTTTTGAGATCTAGTATTGGTTGTCTTCCTATATAGAGCGGTTTAATCATCTGACTTCTTTTCTATTATTGGAGCTATTGCTACTATTCGGGCAAAATAGTCTTGCAAATGGATTTATAGGTCAAACAAGCAGGTCCTTTGACAGGCCAAAGGCCCCTAAGGAGTTCAAGTAAGATCCTTGCCTGGGGGGGAGGAGGCGTCTTAGGCATTGATATTTTTATCTGTATTCTATGATCTCCTCGTTTTCCATTTTCCCCGATCCATCCTCTGCCTTTTAGAACAAATTCATGGCCATCACATGTACCTGGAGGTATCAAGAGGGTTTCATTACCATCAATAGTCTTAACCATTACTTCTCCTCCGAGTAGTGCATCCCATAAATCTAATTCTATTTGAGATGTGACATCAAGTTCAGAAAGCCTCCAGTTTTCTGGAAAACGAATTCCAATTTCAATAAAAGCAGGACCGATTCCCAATTCACTATTCCCATCAATGCGTAATATAGTACCTGGCAAGGTCCCTCTGGGTAATTTAATAAAAACCTCTCTTTGTCTTTTGATATAGCCCCTTCCAAAACAGGTTTTACATTTGACCTGGTCAGAAAATCCTGTAGCACCACATGCTTTGCAAATAATTCGAATGTTGCTTTTCCCCCAGGAAAGCAGCTTATAGCCCTTACCAGCACATTCTTTACAAACAGGCCTTTTCCCGTGCCACCTGTATCCAAGGCCATCACAGGCAGGGCATTTGACCTCTGCACCTTGAAGCTCTATATGGATTCTTTTCCCAAAGAAGGCTTCCTCTACAGACACTTCGATGAACAGAAAAGAATAACCTTCTGAAGTGAAACTCTCAAAGAGAAATGAATCGTCCACAACAATAGCGTCAAGGTTGAGCATCCGACAGAGTTCATGATAGGCTTCGCTAATTTGAATAAAGCGCTTTTGGGCCCAGACATCACCGGGGAACAGGTCTGGGTGGCAAGATCTTAAGAGTCTCCTATACGCTCTTTTTATTGTTGTAAAATTTGCATCTTCTTTTAGGCCAAGTATCTTCCAGGGGTTCAAGGTCCGTTAGTTTACATCCTGCTGTTTTTCTAGCTCGCTCGGCGGTGCCTGAAGATTTTCACTGTCTAATATTATAAGTAGTTTTTCTGGAAGTTTACACACATTTTTTACATATTTTTTTTCTACTCCGTGAATAAGGTCAGGTGGAGCTTCAATCTGTTCCAGCGGAACTGGCATAACATCTCCAATCTGTTCCACCAATAGGCTGATTGGCTCTTCTCTGTCGCCCATGATAAGATTATTTAATTGTTCAACTGGTTTTGGGTCTTTGATTGTAAGGCCTATTCTCTTACCTAAGTGTATGGCAGTAAGTATTTGACCTCTGAGATTCACAACCCCTGCGACGTATTCTGGTGCAAGTGGAACAGGGGTGATGTCCAGGGCCCTATTGATTTCAATGACATCTTCAATTGGAAGGCCAAAGAAATGTTCGCCAAAATAGAATGTTGCAAACTGGGCTGTAAGGTCCCTTACGGCTTCGAGTGACTTGTCACTATTTTTTACTGGGAGGTTTTCCTTTTTTTCAGCCATAGATTCCTCCTTATCCTAAGCTGCCTGGGCCATTTCCTTGGTTTTAAGAAGGTTGCGAATGGATTCGAGCACCATGTCTCTATTTAGTTTAACTTGGTATTCATCTATGCCAGAATCTTTCCCCCTCTTTCTATCTTCTTCCCCTGACAGAGAAGTAACTGCTATGATGGGAATGTGTTTTAGGGACGGATCGTTTTTAACACGTCTTGAAAGTTCAAAGCCATCCATGTTTGGCATCTCTATATCGGTAACGAGTATGTCTATTGGCTCAGAATTTATGATTTCCCAAGCCCGTTGACCGTCCTCTGCTGTGATTACATTGTAACCAGCTGATATTAAATAAGAACTTAGTAGGTTTCGATAGAACGTAGAGTCTTCTGAAAGGAGTACCTTTGCGCCATCTTGTCCGGATACACCCTCTGATCCCTGGTCAAAGAAGTCTGGGTCAAACATCTGGACAATCTGGTATACGTCAATGAAAAGCGTTGTTTTATTTTTTATTATTGCGGACCCCAATATTCCCTCTTGCTTAAAAGTACTTTCATCAACGTCAATTACAATATCCAGACTGTCTTCGATCTGGCTTACTAGAAAGGCTACATCCTGGTGATTCATGTGGAAGATTATTAAGTGATATTCCTCTTGTTCAGGAAGAGGAGATATTGGGAGGAAATTTTCGAGACGAATGACTGGGATAGAATGTCCACGGTACTGGATTACTTCTCTTCCACCTACAAATTCAATCTCAGAGACCTTAATCTTGTCCAAACGGTTTACAAGGGCAAGAGGGATAGCGAAAAATTCTTGGGGAGCTACTGTAAAAAGGAGCAAGAATTGGCGTTCTTCTCCTGATTTGACCTGTTCTTCCATGAGTTGTGCCTGTTTAAGGGGCTCTTCTCCTCTCAAGCTGAGAGCAGAGGTGAGTCCAACGACGTCTAGAATAAGGGCTACCCTTCCATCTCCCATCAGGGTTGTACCTGCAAAGGCCGGTATGTGCTTAAGGTGCTTTCCAAGGGGCTTAACAACTATTTCTTCAGAGTCATGGATACCATCGACCACAAGGCCGAATTGTCTGTCTCCAGAGTTCAAAACCACAATGTTTAAGCCAGTAACAGGTCTCTCATCAGACACAGTTTCAGGGAGCTCAAGTATTCTATTCAAACGGATTAGGGGTAAGATTTCTCCTCTTAACCTGTAAAATTCAGAGTTTCCTATCATCTGGACATCTTTTTCCATTTCATCTGGAGACAGATGAACCAATTCCACTAGATTTACCTGGGGGATACAATAACGCTGGCCCCCACAGCGGACTACTAAGGCTGGGATTATGGCAAGGGTAAGGGGAATCTTGATCCTCACTACAGTGCCCTGGTCCACTTCGCTTTGTAGTTCTACTGTCCCGCCTAATTTTTCGATATTTGTCTTGACTACATCCATCCCAACGCCGCGGCCAGATATATTTGTGACCTTTTCAGCTGTTGAGAAGCCTGGCTGGAATATGAGCATGAGGGCATCACGATTGCCTAAGTTCTGGGCCTGTTCTGGAGTAATTACTCCTTTTTCAATGGCCTTTTTCTTGATCTTTTCAGGATCAATTCCAGCTCCGTCGTCTTGAATCTCTATTATGACTTGCCCACCCTCATGATATGCCCGCATGATGAGAGTACCCGCAGCTGGTTTACCTTTTTGGATCCTTACGTCTGGGGGTTCTATCCCATGGTCTATGGAGTTTCTCACCATATGGGTTAGGGGATCTTTTATTGACTCAATAATTGAGCGGTCTAACTCTGTCTCTGCACCTTCAATCTTTAATTGAACCTGCTTTTGAGCACTCCTAGACAGATCCCTTACAATCCGAGGGAATTTATTAAATACATTGCCAACAGGCTGCATCCTGGTCTTCATTATCTGTTCTTGTATCTCTGTAACGGCAAGGCTTAGTCGCTGACTGGCAGTCAGAAGTTCGGTGTCGCTGAGTTGGCTTGCAATTTGGGTGAGTCTATTTCTTGATAGGACGAGTTCTCCAGCAAGATTCATTAGCTTGTCAAGCAGGTGAACGTCTACCCTAACGTGGGTTTCGGTAAGTTGGGGAGTTGTTGGAGGTGGCCCGGTTTTCTTATTTGCCTGGGCTTTTGAATTCGACGGCTTACTTTCTTCGGATTTTGGAGGTTCTTTGTCCTTTGGGGGCTCTTCCTCTTTATTTGAGAGATCTTCTTTTACCGCTTCTTTAGGAACTTCTACCTTTTCTTCATTATTTTGAGGGAGGGGTTCTGCCTTTACTTCTTTATCTTCTGTGTCAGCTTTTTCCTCTTTTTTTGTAGAGGAGGCGGAGGCTCCTTTTGCGATTTTCTCAGCAAAATTTCTCAATTCAACTATGAAATCCAGGTATTCTATATCATCTGGCTCTTTTCCCGTCTGTTCCAGCGAGGCGAGGATTGCCTTTATGTAGTCCACTGCCTGGAGGAGCATTGTGGCGATGTCTTCATTTATGGTGACTACTCCATCCCTTAACTTGCTGAGGATATCTTCTGCAAAGTGAGCAATACCTTCGAGGGTTGTAAAGCCAAAGAAACCAGCAGTCCCTTTAATTGTGTGGACCGTACGAAATATGCTCTTTATTAGGTCCATATTGTGTGGATCCTGTTCGAGCTCCACAAACTGCTGGTCCAAAAGTTCTAGGTTTTCCTTAGATTCTGCCAAAAAATCTTTGAGGATTTCTTCTTCCATTCCCATTTTTTTTATCCTCCAGCTTTTTTCCAACACACTGTTTTCCCGAAGGTTACTCGTTTCATCGATGGATCAAGCCCTACCGGCGTTTCAGTGGCCCCAAAAAATAAGTAGCCTCCTGGCCTTAGGACCTTAACCAATTTGTCTGTGATTTTCTTTTTTGTCTCTTGGTCAAAGTAGATGAGAACATATCTACAAAATATGCAATCAAACTGCCCCAGCCCTATAAACGGATTTAATAGGTTAAAGGTTTTAAAGTGGACTAACTTTTTCAATTTGTCCTGTGCAATCCAAAAGGCCCCCTGTTGTTTAAAGTACTTGATCAGCATGGTGACGGGCAGCCCTCTGTTTACTTCAACCTGGGTGTATCGGCCTGCCTGTGCCTTTTCAATGGCCTGTCTTGAAATATCAGTCCCTAGTATCTCCACTTTCCAGTTTGCAAGTTGAGGAAAGTGTTCCTGAATAATCATTGCAATGCTGTATGCTTCTTGGCCAGTAGAAGCAGCAGCACTCCAAAAACGAAGTTCCTTTTTGGACTGATTCTTCTCCATTAACTCTTTTATGATGTGGTTTTTCAAGGTATCAAAGGGGTGTTGATCCCTGAAGAAATAGGTTTCATTCGTGGTCATGGCCTCGATGATCTGTTCCTTTAACTTGGGAGTCATTTTGAATTTTGCCTGTTGATATAGGCTATCTATATTTTTGAGGCCTAATACCTTGCAGAGCTCATTTAGTCTGCTTTCGAGAAGATATTCCTTGCCAGTTGAAAGGGCTATTCCGCTTGAATCCTTTACTAGCTGGGAGAAGAATTTAAACTGTTCAGGTTTGATCATCTCTTCGTCCTTTGCCTCACCTTAATTTCTACAAATTTCCAGTATGGACTGTGTAATCATATCAAGAGGACATATTTTGTCTGCGAGTCCTGCTTCCACAACAAATCTGGGCATACCGTAGACCACGCTGGTCTCTTCATCTTGGGCGATTATATATGCCCCCTTGGCCTTTAGGACCCTGCAGCCATTCGTGCCATCTTGGCCCATGCCAGTCATAACGACTCCAACTACTCTTCCCCTATATGCATCTGCTAATGATTCAAACAGTGGGTCAACTGCCGGTCTACAGCTGTTAACAGGGGGATCTTGGGAGAGCCTTACCAGGTGGTTACTATCATTTCTTATAATCTTCATGTGGAAATCCCCTGGGGCAATATAGACAGTACCAGGCTTTACTAATTCGCCGTTTTCTGCCTCTTTGACCAGGAGTTTTGATTTGGAGTTGAGCCTGTCGGCAAGCTGTTTAGTAAAAACAGGCGGCATGTGCTGGACCAAAAAAATAGGTAGTCTGAAATTTGCTGGAAACTTTGGGATTACCTCACTTAATGCATTAGGTCCGCCAGTAGATACGCCGATGGCTACTGCTTCGGGTCGCTGAGCCATTTTGCGTAAATCAGTCACTCTGTTTAAAATTGTTTGTGTTTTGAGTGCTGAGGGAATTGGCCTGGATTTTTGATTGACAGTTTTTGTTGACGGAGGCGTTCTTCTTAACCCCCCTTTTCTATTCATGAAATCTGCACATGCAATAATCTTTGGTATGAGTTCCTGTTCTATTTTCTTTTGACTTTCTGAGAATGCCCTAGTCCCAGTGGGCTTCTGAACGAAATCAAATGCACCTTTTGATAGGGCCTCTAATGTAATTTTGGCCCCTTGAGTTGTTAGGGTGGAAAACATTATTATCCCTACTTGAAGCCTCAACCGCTTGAGTTCATCTAGGGTTTCAATCCCGTCCTTTTGAGGCATCTCAACATCTAGGACAACGACATCAGGTCTTAGGGTGCGAATTAATTTGATGGCTTCAACACCATTTTCTGCTGTACCAATTACTTTTATTCGAGGATTTTTTTGGAGGGTGTCTTGAAGAATACGTCTAAAAATTATTGAGTCATCAACTATTAAAACTTTTATCATAGGCCGAGTACCATTTTTACCTTTTCCTCAAGCATGTCTGGTGTAAATGGTTTCATGAGATATTCATTTGCCCCAGCCATGACAGCCTTGATAACGTTTTCCTGTTGGTTTTCTGTTGTGACCATCATTATTTTCGTGTCTTGCCACTTGGGATTTTCTCTAATTTTTACTAGACAATCATATCCTTCCATCTCTGGCATGTACCAATCCAAGAAGACGATGTCGAATGGTCCCTGGGTTTCAATCTTTTCAAGGGCGATCTTTCCATTTTCGGCCTCAACTATTTCATCAAAGATATTCATATGCTGGAGAGCTGCCTTCACGATGTTTCTCATTGACTTGGAATCATCCACTACTAAAGCCTTCATGTTAAAGACCCCTGTTGATTTTATGTAAAATTTGATAAACCATTTTCGTCTCCACTTTTTGGTTTTATTTTTAAGTAGTAATTCTTTATTCTTTATCGAAAATTCGGAAAAAATATTTAAGCTTTTTTGGAGGCAATCACACTGGAAACAACTACGATATTGTAGTATCTATGGCACTTCAGTGAAGAAGAATTGATTTTGTGCCCACATAAAAAAGTTTCATAGAATTTTAAAGAAATGAGAGGGTATTAAAGAGATGGATTATAAAAATACGCTTAATCTTCCCAGTACAGCCTTTCCTATGAAGGCAAATCTTCCAAACCGTGAACCTGAATTTCTAAATTATTGGAAAGAAATAGGTCTTTATATGCTGCTTCAGTCTAAGCCCAGTCCAAAGGGACATTTTATCCTCCACGATGGACCGCCTTATGCAAATGGGCACATCCATTTAGGGCATACTGTTAATAAGGTCCTAAAGGATATAATTGTGAAATCTGCAGCTATGCGAGGCCTTAAAAGCCCCTATGTCCCTGGTTGGGACTGTCACGGGCTTCCTATAGAGCACAATGTGGAAAAAGAGCTTGGTAAAAAGAAAAGAGAGTTGACACAGGTTGAGATAAGACAAAGGTGCAGAGAGTACGCAAAAAAGTTTGTCGACATACAAAGAGATGAGTTCATACGGCTTGGGGTAATAGGAGACTGGGAAAATCCTTATCTTACCATGGCCAATGAGTATGAGGCCTCTATTGCAGAAGCCTTTTGTGAGATATATCTAAAAGGCCTTGTAAAAAAGAGAAAAAAGCCTGTTTATTGGTGTCCATCTTGTGTAACTGCCTTGGCTGAGGCAGAGGTGGAGTATGGAGATCATACCTCTCCTTCCATCTTCGTAAAATTTAAGGCTGGGGAGGACCTTTTAAGTTTTCTAAAAGAGAGACTGGAACTGTCCTTTAATACCTTATCAGTGATTATCTGGACAACCACTCCATGGACCATACCAGCCAACCTGGCCATAGCCCTACATCCTGATTATGACTACGTAATTGTGGAGGCCTGTGGTGAAGAGTGGATTGTGGCGGAAGAGAGGCTGCTTCCTCTTTTGACGGAACTGTCGCTAGAGCAAAAGGATGTAAAAATTCTTGGGCGTGTAAAAGGAGTGGAACTCGAAGGCCTTCATGCCATTCATCCCTTTTTGCCTCGAGAGAGCCTCATAGTCAATGCCACCTATGTTACTCTTGATGCAGGTACAGGTTGTGTCCATACTGCACCAGGCCATGGAGAAGACGACTATGAAACTGGTCTTCGCTATGACCTCGATATTTATTCTCCTGTTGATGACTATGGACGCTTCACAAAAGAGGTTCCAGATTTTGAGGGCCAAAACATTTTTAAGGCCAATGATGGGATCATTGCGCTCTTAAAGGACAAAGGGGCTCTTGTCCATAGCTCTAAGATTACCCATAGTTATCCTCATTGTTGGAGGTGTAAAAAGCCTGTCATTTTTAGGGCCACAAGCCAGTGGTTTATTTCAATGGAGAATGGGGATCTTAGGAAGAGGGCCCTTGACGCCATTAATGAGGTCAAGTGGATACCTGATTGGGGAAAAGAAAGAATAAAAGGAATGGTGGAAACAAGGCCTGATTGGTGCATCTCGAGGCAGAGGGCCTGGGGTGTTCCAATTACAGTATTTTTATGTGAAGAATGTGAGACCCCTTACCTAGACGAAGCGGCCTCTAAGAGGATTGTTGAGATCTTTAAAGAAGAGGGGGCAGATGCCTGGTTTAAACGACCAGTGAGTGACTATATCAAACAGGGAACTAAATGCCCTAATTGCGGCAGCACGACCTTTAAAAAAGAAAATGACATACTCGATGTGTGGTTTGATTCAGGGGTGAGCCACAGGGCTGTATTAGAAGAGAGAAAAGAGTTGTCATTCCCAGCGGATCTTTATCTTGAAGGAAGTGATCAGCACAGGGGCTGGTTCCAAAGTTCCCTTTTGACTGCTGTTGCTACCCGTTCAGGAGCTCCGTACAAGGCGGTGCTTACCCACGGTTTTGTTGTGGACGGTAAGGGAAAGAAGATGTCGAAGTCTGTGGGAAATGTAATCCCTCCTGAAAAGATTATTAAGCGCTATGGTGCAGAGATCCTAAGATTGTGGGTTAGCGCAGAGGACTACAGGGACGATATAAAGATCTCTGATGAGATTCTCAAACGATTGAGCGAGGCATATAGAAAGATAAGAAATACCATTAGATACATACTTGGAAACATTTCAGACTTTGATCCTGAAAAGGATATGGTCCCCTTTGATGAACTCGGAGAATTCGACAAGTGGGCCATCTTTAGGCTCCAGGAATTGACTGAAAGGGTGAAAAAGGCATACCTTGACTACAAATTCCATATAGTATTCCATAGGTGCTATCAATTTTGTACAGTTGACCTCAGCGCCCTCTATCTCGATGTCTTAAAGGATAGACTATATTGTGAATTAAAAGATGGGAAAAAGAGGCGTTCAGCACAGACTGTGCTCTATATAATAGGTCGTGATCTTCTTAGACTCTTAGCCCCAATCCTTTCGTTTACAACAGAAGAGGCATGGAAGTATTTGCCAGGAAAAAGTGGTGAAGAAAAATCCATATTTCTCCAGGAATTCCCTGAAGGGACATACCTGGATGAAGATAAGGCCTTTTTGGATAAGTGGGATCGCATTTTGAAGATTCGTTCTGAGATTACTAAGGCCCTTGAGATTGCTCGGAAAGATAAACTTATTGGGCTAGCTCTTGATGCGAGGGTTAACCTTGTTACAACGGATCAGGAACTGAGGAGTTTCATAGAGGAGAACATTGATCAACTCAGAGATCTTTCGATTGTCTCCCAGATGGTTACCAGCGATCCTGAAAATGTCTCCTCTTCAGAAGAGGATGGTGGTGAAGTATTCATCTGGAACTCTGAAGAGATCTCTGCTCTTGAGGTCAGAGTTCAAAAGGCCTTTGGTCAGAAGTGTCAGAGGTGTTGGACCTGGAGTGAAGAGATTGGAAAGGATGAGAACTTTAGCGATGTTTGCCCTAGGTGTGCTGGGGTGTTGGGAGTGTTGAGTTTTGAGTTGAAGGAAGAAAGAGCAAATAGAAGTGTTGAGTTTTGAGTGATGAGCGCTTTTAGTGATTGGTGCAGGGGGTGGTCCAAATGGTACCTACTCCCTGTGGCAAAATTTTTGGGGAAAATGGGATTTACCCCAAATGGGGTCACAGTACTTGGAGCAGTTGCCTATCTTATGTGCGGTATAGTACTCGCTACTGGACACAGGGGACTGGCTGGGTGGCTGTTGGCCCTCTTTGGTCCCCTTGACGTGGTAGACGGCCTACTTGCAAGGGAAAAAGGACAGGTGAGCCCTTTTGGGGCATTTTTAGACTCAACAATTGACAGATTTGCAGAGTTTTTTCTGTTTTCTGGGCTCCTCTTCTACTTTTATAAAATAGGGGATCTAAATATCTTTAACTCTTTTCTGATTTTATCTGCCATGACAGGCTCTCTCCTTGTAAGTTACACCAGGGCAAGGGCAGAGGCCCTTGGATTTACATGTAAGGTGGGACTCCTTACGAGATTCGAGCGTCTTCTTATATTTGCATGCAGCTTGATATTTGGATTTGTTGAGGTGGCATTGGTGTTGCTTGCGTTCTTTACCCATATCACCGCTATACAACGAGTGATTCATGTATGGCGTCAGGCCAGGATAAAGGACTGAGCCATGACTACTGATTGTGGCCGCCTGTTTGTGGTAGGTACTCCTATTGGAAACCTCAGTGACCTGACTCTACGGGCAGAAGAGGTCTTAAAAGAGGTTAGGGTAGTAGTGTGCGAGGATACAAGGCGGACCAGAAAGCTACTGTCGCAGTTAGGGGCAAAGGCTAGGCTCATTAGTTGTTTTGAGCAAAAAGAGGAGTTGTGCGCAAAAGATGTGGTCAATATGCTTCTTGAGGGAGTCGATTGTGCCTATTGTTCCGATGCTGGCACCCCAAATATTTCAGATCCTGGAAGGCGCCTGATAGAGGCTGTTTATAAGGCAAATATCCCCATAATACCAGTCCCAGGGGTGTCAGCAGTAACGGCGATTCTAAGTTGCTCGCCATTCAAGGGAGATAGATTCTTCTTTGCCGGCTTTTTACCTGAAAAACAAGGGCCGAGACAGGAGTTCTTAAGGGGAATCAAAGAGGTTGAGTGCCCAATAGTATTTTTCGAAGCACCTCACAGGGTGAAAAGGGCTCTTAGGGACGTGATGGAAATTATTGGAGATAGATCCATTGTAATGGGAAGGGAGCTTACAAAAATACATGAAGAGTTGGTATTTGATCGTGTCTCAGGGCTCATTAAAAGATTTGAACAAATTGAGCCTAGGGGCGAATTCACATTTTGTATGGAGGGTGCAAAAGCTGGGGCAAAAAGTGAGGATTCAGAGACGATCCAAGAGATTGAAGCCCTTTTGGATCTAATAAAACACGGGAAATATGGTACTCGAGAACTTGCCACATTGATTTCAAGGATTTCAGGGATAAAGAAAAGTACCATATACAATCTTGCGGTCAAAAAGGGTTGAAAAGGGATCAACTCAGCTAACTCATTTTAAGATTGGCATACAATAAAAATGGTAACCCCTCACAGGGCACTGACCCGCAAGAAATGTATAACATGCCAATTTGTATTTGCTTGCAGGGTGCCGTAGATACAAGGCGGAGGGCATGAAGGCGTACTCCCTGTACGTCGAATGCCCGACAACGCAGTAGATGCGGTGCCCTGTGAGCAAATACTAAAAATGATGAATGATCCATGGAATGGAGGGACTAACGTGCCGACTGGATGTGAATATTACAAAACATACGCCATTATTCCAGCACGCATTGGCTCAACGCGTCTTCCACGCAAGCCTCTCTTAGAGATAAATGGTCTTCCTCTTATTATCCATTGCCTAAATTCAGCTAAATCTACAGGCCTTTTTAGCGATATAATTGTTGCCACTGATTCAAAAGAGATTCTCGATGTAGTCGAGGCCCATGGCGGTAAAGGGCTACTTACAGACAAAGGGCATCCTTCTGGAACAGACAGGGTCTTTGAGGCAGCTTCAAAGCTGGCTTTGGGAGAAGAAGACATCATAGTGAATATTCAGGGTGATCAACCTGTTGTTCATAGAGATGTAGTAAAGAAGCTAATTGCATTTTTGGAAGATAGACCAGATGTAAAAATGGCAACCCCTGCGTGTCCGGCCCTAGTTGAGGAGGTGCAAAATCCCAATAGGGTTAAGGTGGTGCTGTCAAAGGACGGGCTGGCCCTTTATTTTTCACGTGCTCCAATTCCATATCTGCGGGATGGAGACACTGATCCTGGGTATTTGAGGCACATAGGAATATATGCCTACAGGAATGGATTTTTAAAACAGTTCGTATCTCTCCCCCAAGGCCGTCTTGAGGTAATAGAAAAGCTAGAGCAACTTAGGGCCCTTGAATTTGGCCATAAAATAGGGGTGGTATTGGTGGACAGAGCGCCACTAGATGTTGATACCATGGAAGACCTGAAAGCGGTAGAGGAGTATCTTAAAAAGTTTTGAGTATTGAGTTTTGAGTTGAAGGAAAAAAGGGCGATTAGGCCTTTTTGACCTCTATGGGTTCTTTAATAAAGCGCTTTATGACTTCTTGGGTAACAGGGCCCAGGTCTGAAAAGTAGAATACGTCTTTTTTCTCTGGGATAGTGTCTTTTAGGTCAAAATTGGCCTTCACATGGTTGTAAACTAGTCTTGCTACCTCCTCAGAAGGGTCCACAATATTGGTCCTTTTACCGATCTTCTCCTGAATTATATCTTTTAACATGGGATAATGGGTACAGCCCAAGACAAGGGTGTCTACGCAGCGGAGCTTTAGAGGATGAAGGTATTTTTTAACGATCATTTTTGTTTCCCGTCTGTCGAACCAACCCTCTTCAACCAATGGAACAATGAGTGGGCAAGGTTTAGCAATTATTACATAGTCTTCTGATATCTTTTTTATTTCTCGTTCATAAATTCGGCTTTCTATTGTTGCCCTGGTGCCTATTACGCCAATGCGTTTGTTTTTAGTGACCCTCACAGCTTCTTTGACAGATGGGGTTACAACTTCAAATATTGGGCAATCAAAGGTCTCTTTTAAAAACCCAGTTGCAGTGCTTGCTGCGCTGTGACAGGCAATAACAATAATATTGGCCCCAGCTTCTAGGAGAAACTCGGTATCTTCTTTTGCAAATTGTTGGATGGTCTGGGCGGCCTTGGTGCCATAGGGAGTCCTTGCTGTGTCGCCAAAATAAATAAGAGGTATGTTGGGCAGAATACGTTTAAGTTCCCTGACAACGGTTAGTCCACCAACCCCTGAATCAAATACACCTATGACCGGTTTTTTAGAGTTTGTTGACTGAGTTTTCATGAAATAGTAAACATAGAAGAGAATTCAATGTAATTCAATGGTTATTTGTCGCTGTCCGCAGAGAATGAATAAGTGCTAGAGGCTGATTTGTGCATATATTTTACAACGATTGGAACCAACGGTTTTATGCCTAAAAAAGAGAATTTTAAGGCTGAACAAAAAATAACAAGGAGCAGAAAATGGAAGATGCCTCCGTATGCCCTAGAGACCCAAATGCCTTTTGTAATGTTGACGAAATTGATCTCTATGAGCAGATCGAGACCAAGATAGAAACCCTTGGTCCTACTAAGGTCGAGAGCCCGTATACCAATAAAGGTGAGATCCATTTTGTAAAGGATGATGACCGAGTCCTTGTTCATGTCTCTGAGAAATCAATTAAAAGGCTCATTGAAGAGGGCAAAGAACCGCTGAGCTTTGAATTCGCTGGGCCTAGGGAATGGATATATTTTGATCCTTCCAAGGTAAAAGCCGCTATTGTTACCTGTGGAGGCCTCTGTCCTGGCATAAATGATGTCATACGGGCAATAGTGATGAGTCTTCACTTTGGTTATGGGGTAAAAACTATCTTTGGGATCCGTTATGGACTCAGAGGATTTATCCCCAAGTACGGCCTTCCAGTTATGGAACTAACCCCATCGTTTGTTGAAAAGATCCACGAACTTGGAGGTACAATACTCGGATCTTCTAGGGGGCCTCAGCCCATTGACGTTGTTGTGGATACCCTTGAGAGGCTTAACTGCTCTATACTCTTTATTATAGGGGGAGATGGTACCTTCAGGGCAGGAGCCAAAATCGTTGATGAAATAAAAAAACGAGGTCTTAAGATCTCTGTAATAGCTATTCCAAAGACCATTGACAACGATATTTATCTGGTTTCTAAAACCTTCGGATTTGAAACTGCAGTGGAGATGGCATGTCAGGCCATAAGGTGTGCTCATACGGAGGCCGTGGGAGCCCCAAACTGTATTGGGCTTGTAAAGGTCATGGGAAGACACTCGGGATTTATAGCAGCAGCGGCTACAGCAGCCTTAAGGGAAGTGAATTTTTGTCTGATTCCAGAGAGTGATTTTGACCTTGAGGGAGAAAATGGTCTATTAAATGCCTTGAGAAAGAGGCTTCTTTTGCGCGGTCATGCCGTCATTGTGGTTGCCGAGGGAGCAGGTCAAAAATACGTTTTAGGAGATAAGGTGGAAAAAGACCTTTCTGGTAATATAAAACTTGGAGATATTGGGATATTTTTGAAGGAAAGAATAAAGGCATATTTTGATTCCCTCAATATGGATTGTTTTATAAGGTATATTGATCCAAGCTATATTATAAGAAGTGTTCCGGCAAACGTGGATGATAGGCTTTATTGCGCCAATCTAGGGCAAAACGCTGTTCACGCGGCAATGGCGGGTAAGACAGGGATGTTAGTGAGCCTCTGGAATGACAGGTACGTCCACATCCCACTTAGCTCTGCAATAAAGAAGAGGAAACAGCTGGATCTTTCAAGCAGGCTTTGGTTGAGTGTGCTTGAGTCTACTGGTCAGTCATGTCTGAAAAACTAGACATTAGATCCCTAACGTGTGAGGAATTAGAGGCGCTTGTAACTAGCCAGGGCTTTGAAGCATATAGGGGAAGGCAACTTTTTAAATGGCTTTGGACCCCAGGCGTCCATTCCTTTGATCGAATGTCCAATTTGCCCTTGCGCCTCAGGAGGAGGCTCAAGGAGATTTCATTTATAAATTTTATTGACCCCATAAACATCCAGGAATCAAGAGATGGGACAAAGAAGTTTGCCTCAAGGCTCAAGTGTGGTCAGGTGGTAGAGAGTGTGATCATACCCGAAGACGGTCATAACACCCTTTGTATCTCTAGCCAGGTAGGTTGCCAAATGGGGTGTTCTTTCTGTAGGACCGCTAAGATGGGTTTTATAAGGAATTTGGAGCCTTCGGAAATCGTTTTACAGGCCTTGACTGCTATTGAAATACTTGGCTCTGATAGAAAGAAACTTAGAAATATCGTATTCATGGGGATGGGAGAGCCCTTAAATAATTATGAAAATGTATCAAAGGCGATTTCGATACTTCAAGACAGGGAGGGGCTAGATTTTTCCAAACGGAGGATAACTGTCTCTACATGTGGCATCATCCCTAAAATATTACGTCTTGGAAAGGAACATGAGGTTGGGCTCGCAGTAAGTCTCCATGCATCCTTTGATAAAAAGCGCTCAGACCTTATGCCTGTAAATAGGAAGTATGGTTTGGATGACCTGCTTCAAGCCTTGAAGTCCTATCCACTTCCTAGGAGGCGTAGAATTACAATTGAGTATCTATTGTTGAGAGATATAAATGATAGCTCACAGGATGCGAGAGAGCTTGCCAGGAAATTGTCCTCTTTACGTACAAAGATAAATCTCATCGCATTTAACGAGGTCCCAGGTATACCTTTCAAGGCCCCTAAAAAAGAAGCTGTCCTAGAGTTTCAAAAGGTCCTTCAGGATAAGGGATTTACTGTAACTATAAGAAAGAGTAAGGGGGCCGATATTGATGCTGCATGTGGACAGCTTTATGCCAGGGTAGTAGAAGCTGGGGAGTAGGTATTAGGTAGTGGGTAATGGAATGGTCGATGAAGCCTTGAGACTTAAGGGCATATATCTAGCTTTTGATAATGGCTCCCCTCTTTTTGAAGATTTTAATTTAAAGGTCTTAAAGGGTGAACATGTAGTAATAAATGGACCCTCAGGCTCTGGCAAAACAACCTTGCTCAAGCTCTGTTTGGGGTTCATCGTGCCAGATGAAGGCCAGATTTTTATTGACGGTATCCCTTTAAACGAAAAGACGGTTTGGACACTTAGGTTAAAGATAGGCTACTGCCCTCAGGAACCAATACTAGGAGATGGAACTGTCGAAGATTTTTTAAAAAGGCCTTTTTCATACAAGGCAAATAAGAAAAATACCTATTCAAAAGAGGAGGTAATAGAGCTTCTCAGTCTATTGGGGCTTGACCAAAATGTACTTAAACGTCATGTATCAGCCCTCTCAGGAGGGGAAAAACAGCGGATATGTATTGTTTCTGCCCTACTTCTCAGACGAGATATCTACTTTTTTGATGAGCCTACATCTGCCCTAGACCTAGAATCAAAGAAAAAGGTGTTAAAGCTCTTTTCAAGACTTTCAGAGAAGACAATAATTTATGTGAGCCATGATCCAGAAGTGTTGGACAGTGCTCAAAGAGTGATAAGCCTACCATGAATACCATTGAAATAGATGTCTATAGGTTGTCATTATATTATCTTGTTTTGATCATTCCCTTTTCTATTATCCTATGGCTAAGGCTTCCCATGGTCAAAGAGACCCTTTTGGCCGTAGTCAGAATGACGTTACAACTCACCTTTGTTGGACTTTACCTTCAAGTAGTCTTCAAGCTCAATAATCCTTTTATAAATGCCCTTTGGCTGTGTGCCTTGATATTAGTAGCAGACCTTTCAGTCCTGAGGAGCTGCAAGATAGGCATTCTGAGGTGTCTGATTCCCATTGCATTAGCCATATTAGTTGGGCTTAGCCTACCTCTTTTGGTCTTATTGAAGGTCACCTTGGGTCTTTCTAATCCAATGGATGCAAGGTTTCTCATTCCCATAGGAGGCATGATATTAGGCAATTGTATGAGGGCCAGTATCATTGGGATACGGGATTTTTTTTCCAGGGTAAAAAAGGAGGAAAAGACCTTTTTATTGGCCCTTGGGCAAGGAGCCACCCTCTTTGAGGCCGTAAGACCCTTTATCCGCGAGGCCTTTAAGGCATCTATAATGCCAACTGTGGCCACTATGGCCACGATTGGCCTTGTTTCCTTGCCTGGCATGATGACAGGCGTCATCCTTGGAGGACAAGACCCTGCATATGCAATTAGGTATCAAATTGCCATCATGATTGCCATTTTGTCTGGTACTGCATTAACCGTAGTCTTAGCAATCATATTTAGCCTCAAGGTCAACTTCACTCCCTTTGGTATTTACCGGTCACGGTAATCGTCCTTCAACTCAAAACCCAAAACTCAAAACTTCTAAAGCCATTTTCCTTCAACTCAAAACTCAGAACTCAAAACTCAAAACTTCTAAAACCTAGAGGTGGACAGATTCGAATGCCTCTCTCAGTACAGACACTGGCCTGCCGAGGAGGGCATCGTAGGCATTTTCTTTAAGTGGACAAGATTTTTTTAATTTGTTTCGGAATTCTTGGTCCTTACGTTCTAAATCCATGAGTCCATTAGTATCATGTAAGGCAACGAGTCTCCTTATAAGAGATGGAGCAAATAGTCTGTCGTATTCCTCGAAAATTTCCCGTAGGGTCTTATCCTTAAAAATCATCTTTCTATTTAGGAGATCCTTTAAAAACATGGAAATCAGTGGATCTGGGTTCCAACATTCCAGGGTTTTACACTCAATTGGTCGATTCTCATAGATCAGGCAGGAGTTAGTTGATTCTTTAAAAAAAATACAGGTAAAGCCTCCTATCTTTCCCTTGATTTTGATCATGTCGTAAGGTAGTTCTATGAGCATTCCTTTAACTGGGTGATATGCGAGTTCTCCTTTTCTAAAGGTTACGAGTGCATCTGGACTGAGGACGTCATCCATGACGATTTTGTCTTCGACATGGAGGGTAGGACCGCCTTTTTGGCAACAGGTCCCGCATCTTCTGCATGATTGGATAGTGTTATAAGAAGAAATCATGGAAAAGAACTTTACAACAAATCTGCATCTTTTAAAGGCGCTTGAAGGGCTTTTTGAGAATGCTGATTGGGCATTCTCAGAGATCGCCAAGGCCTTTCCAAATGAGGTTGCATGCTCTAAGGGCTGTTCTGATTGCTGTCATGCAATGTTTGATGTGTCGTTAATAGAAGCGATTCTATTGAAAAAAGAATTTTTGGCGCTTCCAAGAAAAGTCAGACGGGATGTTGAGCGTAATTCCAAAAGGGCATTAAAGGAGTTTAGGGCAGTCTCTAATACTAAAGACCCCTCCACAGTCAAAATCAGATGTCCTCTTCTATCTAAACAGGATTCGTGTCTTATTTATAAGGCAAGGCCAATTAATTGCAGGACCTACGGAGTGCCCACAAATATTGATGGAAAGGCTCATGTGTGCCCCAATAGCAGATTTGAACTAGGGAAAAACTATACGACTCTAAATTTAGGTCCGCTTCAGGCGAGACTGCTTGAGCTATCGATGTCAGCCGGAGGGCCAGTGCTTGGAAGACGTAGGTGGTCTATTGCCGAAGTAATACTTGATCTAGATGAGGTATTCGCCTCACTATAGGCCATTACATAATATTTTTCGTTAAAACATTTTCCTCTCTGGCCCTTAGCCAGAGAGGAAAATACATATTTATCTAGATCTAGTATAAAGAAGGATTTTCAAGATACTGAAAAACAACGTATTTTAATCTATATGTGAATATGTTGAGCTGTTACTGGTCCAGCATGGCCTCCAGCTGAGCTATTCCCTGTTCCAGTATTTTTGCCCTTTCACTGGAGCGCGTTTGTTTAAATATGTTGAGGGCAGTTTTATATGCATCAAGGGCCTTGTTAAGGTCTCCACGCCTTTGATAGACATCTCCAATTCCTGTAAGGTAATAACCAGCCTTTCCGGCATCACCTGCAATTTCAGCTATTTCAAGTGCCCTCATATAATAGGGCATGCATTTATCGAATTCATTTTTTCTCCTGTAAATATCTATTATTTTTTCTATTAATATTACTTCGCTAACTGGATCATCCTTTTTTTGGCAAATGGCAACAGCTCTTTGATATAGTGGTAGGGCGCTGTTTAGATTTCCTCTAAAGCAGTTTAGATCCCCAAGTTTTTCGCAAGCATTGGCTATGCCTTTGTCATAACCCTCTTCTTCAAATACACTCAAGGCCTCTTTGAGCTTGTCCATTGCATCCAGGCTTCTTCCCTGATTGCTGAGGACTTCTCCCTCTTCAAAGAGTTTTTGAGCCTCCTTAATCCTTTCGTTGTCTATATTGTCCATGTCTTCTGTACTCCCTTTAATCCGTGTTAGTGCGTTTTGAGCCAGTTGAGAGACGGTAAACTCTTCAAGGCCTTTTTCCGTCAATAGGTTTACTGCATTTAAATCTTCAATAAGTGCTTCGATTGACCGGACACATTCCGATGCCCTGATAAGACCCAGTACCCAGGCAGCGAGTCCCCTAACTTCAGGGGCTTTTGCATCTAAAAATTGTATTAAATAAAAAAATGCCTTATCTTTTACACGTTCAGGATGTTTTTCTGCGATTCTGCCAAGGGCCCAAAGCACGCTGGCACGCGAATCTTCAAAGCGTCCCAATGCTAGCAACTCCCTTATAAATATATCGAAGGTGTCTGGAAGCTCTCTGATGATTTCACCACTAGCTTCAATTGCCCCCCAGTTTGTGGCAGCAGAATCGCTGGCAGAGTAAAGGAGCCTTCTCAAAAATTCCCCTACAAAATTGGGTTTTTTCTGATAAATAGTCTTGGCCGCACAGCCAATTGCGGTGATGGCGCGCCATCTAATGGTAGGATCAGGGCTGTAAAGTACCTGTTGGAGTCTGTTCAGGACCTTTGGTTCCGAGGCCGCCAAATATCTTATCTTGTAGAGGTAGTCTGGGTCCAGGGATTCTATGATTTTTTTTATCTCCCTTTTGCTAGCTTTTCTTTTATAGGACCCGGCCTTTTGCGCCAGGGATGGCGCTGTATCCATGGATGGTGGGCCTTGGCCCTGTTCATCCTGCACCTCGGTTTCTTTATGAGTTTTTACTGAGGTCTTGTTTTTGATTCCAAGGTCTATTTCAGATTGAGTTTTTAGGGAACGGACTTCGTCGGTAAAACGAATAAATGTAAGTACTCCCCTGACCCTTCTTTCATCCTCAGTCCTACCTGATGGATGGATTAGATGAGTCTTTAAGTCATATTGTTCAATATGTTTTTCCTTATAGTCTTCATCAGGTAGTAGTCCCCATGCCAGATCCCAATCGAAATTGCATCCATAGCCCAGGGCTTCCACAAAGGCAGCTCCCAGGTTATGACCTGTTACATCATAAACGTATACTGCCCCGCAGTCACATTTTCCATATGCGAAATCCCCAAGCCTTTTGGGCTCAAGTTCTGCAGGGGGCTCTATGAGTCGATCACAAAATGGACACCTTGGTGGATAAGGGCCTTTAAGTCGCATTGATTTTTTCTAGAAACTCAGGATGTACTGCATAGCCCAATTCTCTGGCCTTTTGGGCATGTTCTTTGGCCTTTTCAAGGTCTCCTTTATAATAGTAGGCTACTGCCAGGTTATTATGGGCAAGCCCAAAGGACGGAGCGAGCCTAACTGCTTTTTCTCCAGCCTGAACGGCGTCATCAAATTCCTTTAATTCTACGAGTACCGTGGCAAGATTTGTCCATGCAGGTACCATTTCAGGTTTTATTGAAAGTGCCTTTTTAAAGTAATCACAGGCTTTCTGCCACTTTCCCAATTGGAGATAGGCGCTTCCTATGTTTGCATATGCCTCAGCTGCCCTGGGATAAATCTCTGCGGCCTTTTTGTTTTCTTCGATACCTTCTTCAAGGCGCCCCATTTGGAAGTAAAGAGTTCCAAGATTTATGCGTATTTCGAAGGAGTTTGGATCTATTAAAAGGGCCTTTTTAAATGTGCTAATGGCATCATCTAGCCGATCGTTTCTCCAATAAGCAAGGGCTAGTCTGTGGGCCGCGATAGCAGAGTTAGGATGGGCCTTAAATTCTTTTTCAAGGTGTTGGATCATTTCCTCTTCTGTCTTTTTCGGGCTGGTCTTCCCGCTTCCCATGAAATTACTCCTTTATGTATTTTTTGTCTAAACTCGACAATCCCATAGGGTTATGCACGAGACAAAATTTAACATGTTTGAAGCCACATAAAAAGTGAATTGTTGTTGTCCAGCGAAGTTGTATCTCTCTCAAATAATAGTTGGATATAATATTTTTCTCGCATTCCACCTACAAGTTTTAGTTTTAAACTGTTTGTCATGAATAAATAGTTGGATTAAATACCATGAAATAGTAAAAAAATCCACATTATTTATGTTTAATATTTAAGGATTAAGAATTAGAGGAAATGCAATTTATAAAAAGGAGTGAATTTTCTATGGATAATTTTAAATTAAATTGTAAAGTATGCGGAGGCGAGGCTGAAATTCGAGGTCGCTGAGCCTGTGCAAAGGTGGTCTGCAAGGAGTGCGGACTTACTTTTTCCAAAAATGATTATTATGAGGAAATTGAACTGGCTAAAGAGCGATTAATAAGGAAATTTGATGTGAATATCAATTCAGCTCGTACTTGACAAGAAATGCACAAGCAGATTATAAAGGGTTCTACCCTATTTAGGGGCAAAAAATGTGTTTTTCCTGAATGGTGATTCATTATTGCCTAAGGCAAATACTGTATCACCACCTAAGGCATAAAAATATCTAATATAAGGAGGGCGATGTAAATGGCGGATGTCAAAAAACATGACACCCCCATGGTCGACGAGCTTAAAAGCGGACCATGGCCAAGTTTCGCAGATGACATTGAACAGGCAGGGTTAAAAGGCAAGCAGGCCTGCCTCGATCTCTTGGGGCAGCTAGAGCTTTCCTACAAGCACAAGGAAACTCACTGGAAACATGGTGGAATCGTTGGTGTTTTTGGTTATGGTGGTGGAGTCATTGGTCGTTATTCCGACGTGCCAGATAAATTCCCAGCAATTGCACATTTCCATACAGTACGTGTAAATCAGCCAGCAAGTAAATTTTATACCACAGCCTTCTTAAGGAAGATTTGCGATATATGGGATCATAGAGGAAGTGGTATGACCAACCTTCATGGTTCCACTGGTGATATGGTCCTTCTTGGTACCAGTACAGACCAGCTTGAGCCCATTTTCTATGACTTGACACATCAGGTTGGTGCTGACCTTGGTGGTTCTGGTTCAAACCTCCGTACACCTTCATGCTGTGTAGGTAAGGCAAGGTGTGAATGGGCCTGTATAGATACCCAGGATATTTGCTACAATCTCACCATGACCTATCAGGACGAACTTCACAGGCCTGCCTTCCCATATAAGTTTAAGTTTAAGGTATCAGGATGCCCCAATGACTGTGTTGCAGCTATCGCACGTTCAGACTGTGCAATCATCGGTACCTGGAGGGATGATATAAGGATTGATCAGGAGGCTGTTAAGGCCTATATCGGCGGTGAGTTAAAGCCAAATGCTGGTGCTCATAGTGATCGTGACTGGGGTCCATTCGATATACAGAAAGAAGTTATCGATCTCTGCCCCACCAAATGTATGTGGATGGAAGATGGTGAGCTAAAGATCAATAATCGTGAATGTACCCGTTGTATGCACTGCATCAATGTCATGCCAGAAGCGCTTCGTCCTGGTACTGATACTGGTGCTACTATTCTTGTGGGTGCAAAGGCTCCGATCCTTGACGGTGCTCAGCTCGGTACTCTTGCCATTCCATTCATAAGGATGGATAAAGAGGACGATTACGAAGAATTCAAGGATTTCGTAGACAAGATTTGGGATTGGTGGATGGAAGAAGGAAAGAACAGAGAGCGTTTTGGCGAACTCATTCAGCGTCAGAGCCTCCAGGAGTTCATTAGAAGGGCTGAGCTCAAGCCAATTCCACAGATGGTTAAGGAGCCAAGGTCTAACCCATACGTCTTCTGGAGAGAAGAAGAAGTTGAAGGTGGCTGGCAGCGTGATGTGAAGGAATTCCGCGCACGCCACGCAGCATAGTGACATAGAAAATACCGAGGAGGTGACATAAATGGATAACACCAATATTGCAGAACTCGTTGCAAAACCATATGATCCAGAGCTTGCTGAAAAGCTCTACGATCCTAAGAAACCCATGGAGAACCGTATCACTGACATCGGTCCTCCACACTATGAGCAGTTCTTCCCACCTGTCATCAAAAAGAACTACGGAAAGTGGAAGAGCCACGAAATTGTACAGCCTGGTGTCATAAAATATGTGAGTGAGACTGGAGACGTATGCTTTGCTGTGCGTTGCGGGTCTGCTCGTCTTATTACAACAGATCTCATTCGCGAGATCTGCGAAATAGCAGACAAGTATTGCGAAGGCTATGTCCGTTGGACTACTCGTAACAATGTAGAATTCCACGTAACAGATGAAGAGACCCTTAAGGCACTACTTGAGGATCTCAAGAGTAGAAAATTTCCAGGTGGATCCTACAAATTCCCTGTAGGCGGTACTGGAGCAGGTATCACGAATATTGTCCACACTCAGGGATGGGTGCACTGCCACACTCCTGCTATTGATGCATCAGGTGTTGTCAAGGCAGTTATGGACGAACTATTTGACTACTTCGGTAGCCACAAGCTGCCAGCACAGGTAAGGATTGCTCTTGCTTGCTGCCTCAACATGTGTGGTGCTGTGCACTGCTCAGACATTGCAATCCTAGGAATTCACAGGAAACCCCCATTGGTAGAGGATGATCGTATCACAGGTGTCTGCGAGATTCCACTTGCAGTCGCTGCATGTCCTCTTGGAGCCATCAAGCCTGCAACTGTGGAGATTGATGGTGAGAAGAAGAAGACAGTGCGCGTAAACCAGGATAGGTGTATGTTCTGCGGTAACTGCTACACCATGTGCCCCGCAATGCCTCTTGCAGACGGTGAGGGTGACGGAATAGCTATTCTTGTTGGTGGAAAGATCTCCAACAGGGTAAGCGCACCTAAGTTCTCCAAGCTCGTTATCCCCTACATCCCCAATGAACCACCACGTTGGCCATCCGCTGTAAAGGCTGTCAAGAACATCCTCGAAAAATATGCAGAGGGTGCAAATAAGTATGAACGTTTAGGTGAATGGGCTGAAAGGATTGGCTGGGAGCGCTTCTTCGAGGTCTGTGATATTCCATTTACCGAAAAGTCAATCGACGACTACAGACTGGCCTATGACACCTATCGCACTACCACACAGTTTAAGTGGTCTGTGCATACAGATTAATAATTATTTTTATAAGGAGATTAATCATGGCAGCCAACATGGAAGAACTGAAACAAAAGATCTTGGAATTTGCCACTAAAAAGGCAGCACATAAGTCCAAGATGTACATAAAGGACCTCTACAAGGCCGATCCTGATGCAAAACCAAGGGAAATAAAGAAGGCCGCTAATGAACTAGTAAAGGAAGGAAAGCTTGAGTACTTCTCTTCTGGTTCAACTGTTATGTATGGGGTCCCAGGCTTTGGAAAGGGTCTTGAGGAGGCCTTTGAAGAGTAGGCCTGCCTGGCTTTTTGAATTCACCTAGTCATTGTTAATAAAGGCCTGTAGGCATGCATATGCATCCTACGGGCCTTTACTATTTTCACTCCTATTGACTAGCTAATTGATGCTTGAAATTGCCTAAGATTATTCTGATCTAATAATGTTGTAAACTTTTCGAGGCCTAATTCCAGCTACAGAGGCAATATCTTTGATTTTCATATCGGCCGTTGCCTCGATTCCAGCATTTTTTAGTTTTGTTATTGCCTGGTGGGGATCAACATGGAATTGTTGGCACAAAGCCCTTAAAGAGAGCATACCCAGACCTGGTGGTGGAATTTCAGGTAGGGCACTGAGCCCTTTCTTTTTACCTGATGCACTAGAAATGATTTCAAAGAGTTGTCTTGGGGTGGTATTATATTCTAAAGCAAGTTTTTTTAGAGTGGTGTTCGGGGAATTTACCTTGATTCCAGACTTTTCAAGGACCTCAATGGCATCATCTAAGTTGTATCCTAAAAAGCTTGTGAGTTTTGATAACGGTACCAGTTCAGCATGACCAAATGGCGGATTCCCGAGTTTCGACATCTGCCATGATTTGACAGCATTGTTTAGGTTTAAAATTTGTTTCATTGGAGGAAGATTGAGGATCGTACCCACTACCACGAATACTGTTATAAAAATAGAAATGTATAAAGGTAAATTGGGTTTGTTGGATTTACTCTTATTAAATAAATAAGTTATTAAGGGAGACCAATTGAGAAACATGTGGAATAGACTGGTAACGACAAAGAGGACTCCAATACAGAGATGGAGGTCATCCCATTGTCCCTTGGTAAGGCCCATAAGGGTCCAGTTCGACCAAAAGGCAACACGTCCGTGAGGTTCAATGAACAAAATTATGCTAGATATTGTGAGTACAAACCCAGACCAAAAAAGAATCAGTGATGTAATCCGTCGAATCATTTCTCCCTCCTTTATTTTGAAAATATCATGGCAGCTACAATATGCCCAGGGAGAATTACAAACATAAATGATAACAAAATTCAAATTTTCTGAAAGGATATGATGCTTGAGGAATGGAATTTGATAGTGTACTCTCGACCACCTATGATGGAAAAGGTAAACATTGAACGGTTCCTAGACAAAATTATAGGCCCTGCTCGTTATATTGGAAATGAAGTGAATATTAGGAATCGGAGCTGGGATGGGGCCAAGGTCCGGTGCTGTCTGGTATTCCCAGACCTTTATGAGATTGGAATGAGTCACCTAGGGCTCCACATACTCTATCATATAATTAATTCATTGGACTGGGCCCTGGCTGATAGAGTCTATTGCCCTGCTCCAGACCTCGAAAGGGAGTTAAGGGAGACTAAAACACCTCTATGGGGACTCGAGGCAAGAAGACCATTAAAGGAGTATGACTGTTTAGGAATAACTCTACCCTATGAACTGTCATTCCCGAATATTCTGACTATATTAAAACTTGCTGGGATCCCCTTTTGGGCTAAGGACAGACTGGAGACAGATGATCCTATAATCATTGGTGGCGGGAGCACTGCATTCAATCCAGAGCCAGTTTCTGAGCTGTTTGACGCCATAGTCATTGGTGATGGTGAAGAAGCCATTGGGGAGATCCTTTCCCTGATAAGGGAGTGGAAGGAGGGAAATGGGACCAAAGAAGAGCTCCTTCGCTCTTTTACCAAGGTTGAAGGACTTTACGTTCCTCTTTTCTATACCCCTAATTACGGAGACAAGGGTGAGTTTTTAGGGCTTGAACCCACGCAAACGGCCCCTGAGCGTATTAAAAGGCGTTTTGTGAATGATCTTGAGTCAGTGCCCCTCCCTTCACCACCCCTGGTCCCCCTTGCCCGAATAGTGCATGATCGCCTTGGGATCGAGATTGCAAGAGGATGTACCAGGGGATGCCGTTTCTGCCAGGCTGGAATTATCTACAGGCCAGTTCGCGAAAGGAAAATTGAGACCATTGTCTCCTATGCAAAGGAGGCCCTAGCACAAACGGGCTTTGATGAGGTTTCCCTTTTGTCGCTGAGCACTGGGGAATATTCAAAGCTTGAACCTCTTATTTGTTCTATGATGGCCATGTTAAGGCCTGAATCTGTGGCCATGTCTCTTCCATCACTTCGCGTTGGGACCCTTACACCAAAGATTATGGAAGAGATTAGAAGTGTGAGAAAAACTGGTTTTACAATGGCCCCAGAGGCAGGCTCTGAACGCTTAAGAAGCGTCATCAATAAGGGTATAACTGAAGAGGATCTTATTGAGACGGCAAAAAAGGCCTATGAGGCAGGCTGGCAAAGTATGAAACTCTATTTCATGATAGGCCTTCCTACAGAGGAGGATGAGGATGTTGAGGCAATTTTGGACCTTGCTCGAAAGGTAAAAGCCCTCGCTAGAAAAGGGGGAGTGACAGTGAGCGTAGGGACATTTGTCCCAAAACCTCACACCTCCTTTCAATGGGAACCTCAGATATCTATAGAGGAATCTAGACGAAGATTGGATCTCCTCAAGCGTAACAAGAGAAGGGGGATTCGCCTCAAATGGCATGAGCCCAGACAGAGTTGGCTTGAAGGGGTCTTTTCAAGAGGAGATAGGAGGCTTTTGCCAGTCCTGATTAAGGCATGGGAAAAGGGGGCTAGACTCTCTGGATGGACAGATTATCTAGATCTCGATCCATATATTGAGGCAGGAAATTGTCTGGGAATTGACCTCAACATGTACCTGGCTGCGCGTGATATTAATAGGCCGCTTCCATGGGATCACATCGACACTGGCGTAAAGCGTCGCTTCCTTTTGAAGGAGAGGCAGCGAGCTCTCTCACTTGAGCGAACATATGACTGTAGAAAAGGGCCATGTCAGGGGTGTGGAGTATGTGATTTTAAAGAGATACGACCTATTGTCCACAGTGCTCAAGAGGTTGGACAATATGATATAAATGAGACAAAATCTGAAAAAGAAGATTCAACTATTTATTACTATACATTGAGATATGCTAAGCTCAGTGATGCAAGGTTTTTAGGTCATCTTGACACCATGAGGGCATTTCACAGGAGTGCGCGTCGAGCTAGGTTGTCTTTGGCCTTTTCAAAGGGATTTCATCCACATCCCATATTTCAGTTTGAGGAGGCCTTAGCTCTTGGCTTTGAAAGTGTCAATAGTTACTTTACAATTGGATTGAAGCGTTCGATATCCTGTGATGAACTAAAGTATAGACTCAATGAGACTCTGCCTGGAGGATTTATGGTCCTCGAGGCCCAAGGGCCAAGTAGTGTGAAAGGCCTTGCTTGTCCAAAACAAAAGGCCTTTGTTTTGTGGTTTGAAGGTATTGAAAAGATGGATTTAGTAAAATCCATCCTAGCAAAAGGACAAGGATTTAAGGTGGTTAATAAGGGGCTGGATGATCTAGTCAAAGGAATCTCTTTACCCCATCCCTGGAATGGGAGCGGGCCTTTTTGGATATTCAATCCTCCAAAAAGTAATTTTAAAAGACCGGATCGAATACTTAAGGACACCCTTTGGCATGAAGAGAAAACTATGCCGACTATAAGGGTGCTTGTAATTGATTAAATAGATTATATGGGGCATGGTCATCATCAAGATTCTTCGGAAAATATAAAAGTTGCATTCTTACTCAATCTCTCTTTCACTATCCTTGAGTTTCTAGGGGGATATTTTACAAATAGCGCAGCGATATTTGCCGATGCAGTGCATGACCTTGGGGATTGTCTCGCCCTTGCCCAGGCCTGGTATTTTGAGCGCCTTTCTCTGAGAGAGGGAGACGTTCGTTATACCTATGGATATAAGAGATTTTCAATTTTTGGTGCACTCATTAGTAGTGTGGTTCTCCTGGTAAGCTCCACCTTTATCTTGATCGAGTCAATCCCAAGGCTTATTTCTCCGGAGACCACCTATGCTCCTGGTATAGTGGTGTTTGCCGTAGTTGGAGTTATCGTTAACGGGGCGGCAATGTTCAGGTTAAGGCACCTAAAGGGCCTAAATGCCAGGGTTGTAGCCCTTCATTTCCTTGAAGATATCCTGGGTTGGATAGCAGTACTCATCATGGGTACTATCCTGTTGTTTAAGGAAATTTACATACTGGATCCGATCCTCGCTATCATCATTACCGTATATATACTTGTAAATGTCTTTAAGAATATTAAGGGGCTTTTTGCAGTATTCATGCAAGCAGTTCCAAAGGGTCTAGACCTAAAAGAGATAGAGAAAGCTATTAAAGGCATGGGAAAAGTTAAGGACATCCATCACTTGCATCTATGGTCTCTAGATGGTGAACACCACGTGTTAACAGCACATATTGTTGTTGATTGTGACATAACAAAAGAAGACTATTTTTCCATAAAAAACAAAGTAAAAGAAGTAATAGCAAAATTTCCCATATATCATTCCACTATTGAGATAGAACTCGAGGGCGAATCCTGTCGAATGAAATAGGACCGAGGTCCTTGTTCCTCTTTAGACCGGGGTCTTTTCCTTTTAAGATCACCTCATATGTTAGTTCTTTAGATGAAATATGATTTAAAAGTTTAAGTTAGCTTCTTTGACTTTGCTTTATATAGTCTTTATAAAAGGCTATAAAAAAAACTATTCAAGTCTTTTTCTAATATGTCCGATAGTTAACTTAATAATATTATTGATAATCGATGACAACTACGGGAGAACGGAGATAGTTGTATGACGTATCCTATCATATATGTGATAGATGACGACAAAGTATTACTAGAATTCATTAAAGATGTTTTGGAAAGAAAGGGCTATTTTACACGGCTCTATGAAAATGCGGAGGATTGTCTAAAGTCCTTGAATGAACGAGCTCCAGATCTAGTCATAGCAGATCACGCATTGCCAGGCATGGATGGATGCAGTCTCCTAGAACATATGAGAAAACAGTGTCCTAAGGCATGGCGGATTCTCATAACAGGCAAGCAGGTTGACGACCGTCTAGTTAGAGATGCTGTGAACAGGGCAGGAGTCCACCACTTCATTCAAAAGCCCTTTGGGGTAGAAGAGTTTCTATTTGCTGTGGAAAAGGCCCTTGAAGATCAACGCCAATACGTGCAATTACAGGAGCTTTTGAATGAACTAGAGGACCTTGCTCGAAAAAAGGCCAAAGAGGCCCTTTCCTTTCAGAGGCGTTATAAATCGCTATTTGAAAAGCTCCACCTTGGGGTGTTTGTGACTAAATGGGATGGAGAGATAGTAGAACTCAACCCTTTTGGAAGGTGGCTCTTTGGGATCAAAGAAGAAAATTATATAAAGGTTTCAATAAAGGATCTATTACCAACTGAACTCATATTTTCAAATATCCAGAGGCTACTCAAAGAAAAAGGTGAAGTAAGAGGCCTTGAAACAGTATTGATTCAGTCTGGTGAGAAGGAGAAAGAGATCCCCATAGCCATCACTGCATTTTTCCTTGAAGACCCGGATCTCGGGCGCCTAATTTTGGGAATAATAGAGGATCTCACTAAAGATGTGGAATTGAAGGCAAGGCTATTTGAGGCCCAGCTACAACTTAGGTCCACAATCGATGCAATGAAGGACTTAATCTTCACTGTCAATCGAGATCATGAAATTGTCTCCTGGAATAAGGCCATAGTGGATTTTTTGGGTGACGATTATCAGGAGTTAAAGGGAAAGAAATGCTTTGAGGTCTTTGGCGGAATTGATGGACTGTGTTGTGTTAAAGACAACCTGGAAGGTTCTGTCTGTCCATACTTTCAAAAGGTATTTGACCTCGGTCAGGAGGAGAGGAGGACATTTTGTGTCAATAAAGAAAAAGATATCTATTGGGAACACTGGATTTATCCCATTTGTGACATATCGGGCAATGTGATGCAGGCCGTAATCGTATTTAGAGACGTTTCAGAGGACTTCAAGAAGAACCTCGAAATAGAGAGGATGAATAGGGAACTCGCAAGGCTCTATGATGAGGCGAAGAAGAAGAATCAAGAATTTGAAAAATTAATAAAGGAATTAAAAGAGGCCCAGGCCCATCTCGTTCAATCTGAAAAGTTGGCCTCCATCGGACAACTCTCAGCTGGAATTGCCCATGAAATTAATAATCCAGTGGGATTTATTAGTAGTAATTTGAATACACTCAAGGATTACGCGGCAGATCTCGAGGAGTTCTTTCGTAAGGTCATAGAGATCGTGGACAGCGTCCAGGAAAAATGTGGTGAAGACAGCGAGGTAGCAACACTGTTAGGCGAATTTAATGAACTCAAAGAGGAGCTGGATATTGATTTCATATTAGATGACATTGAAAATCTCATTGAGCAGAGTCTTGAGGGGACAGAGCGAGTTCGAAAGATAGTTCAGGATCTCAAAGAGTTCTCGCACAGCGGAAAGGAAGAGCTAGAGTATGCAGACATAAATAAGTGCCTTGAAAGCACCCTTAATATCGTGTGGAATGAACTGAAATACAAGGCAGAGGTTAAAAAAGACTTTGGGAAACTGCCTCTTATGCCATGTTATCCACAAAAACTCAACCAGGTCTTTATGAACATATTGGTAAATGCTGCCCAGGCAATTGAAGATCGTGGTGAAATAAGGATCAAGACCCATGTAGTAGATACTCCAAAACAAGGCATAGAGGTGATCATTGAGGATACAGGAAAGGGTATGACTGAAGAGGTCAAGAAACGGATTTTTGAACCCTTCTTTACCACCAAGCCCGTTGGTAAGGGGACAGGGCTTGGCTTACACGTAAGTTATAAGATCGTAAAGGCCCACAAGGGAGAAATAAGAGTGGAATCAGAGCCAGGGCAAGGCACTCGCTTTACCATCTTTTTACCTATTTTAAATGAAAAAGAACTTGAAAGTGAACAGCAAAATGGAGAAAAATAGTCCGTTAAAACAACTCATTGAGCGGTTTCCTGAACCTTTAATCCTGGTGAATAAAAATGCCTTTTTTTATTGCAATCAGTCAGTTAAATCCCTTTTGGGAGACAGGTTAGACCCCTTAAGGTTATTCCCTGACCATGTTGTCCAAAAATTAGAGTCTGTGACCCAAGAGTCAGGAGTCTTAAAAGGCGAGGAGATTAGCCTTAACCTAAAGGATAAGGAAGAACGTCATATTGCAATATCTGGTGTGGCTGTAGGCGGAACAGGTTTGTTTCTTATTTATGACTTAACGGAAATAAAGACTCTTTTAAGGATTTTAAAAAACAGTAGGGACAAGTTTAGGACAGTCCTTGACGCCCTACAGGATATTGTCTTCGTTGTTGACAACAGCCTTAAAATTCAGAACGCAAACTTGGCTGCTGCTCAATGGTTGAATGAAGACATTAAAAATATAATTGGTAAAGACTGTACCATCATATACGAGAAGAATAGGCTAAAGGAAAGAGAGCCTAGTGTATCCCTTGTCAAAAAGGTTTTTGATCTCAAGGAGCCTCAACAGACTGAACTAAAATTAAATGACCCCAATGGTGAACAACGGTGGTTCTTGCAACTAGCCCTTCCAATATTTGATGACAAGGGACAGGTACGTCAAGTAGCCATTATCTTACAGAATATTCATGATCAAAAGGAAAAAGAGGCATCTATTCTGAGTCTTAATAAGGAGCTTAAAGAGAAAAACGATCGGCTCGAGAAACTTATTAAGAGATTAAAAGAGACCCAGGCTCAATTGATTCAGACTGAGAAGATGGCATCTATTGGACAATTGGCTGCTGGTGTGGCCCATGAGATCAATAATCCAGTGGGTTTTGTAAATAGCAATGTCCAGACTCTCAGAGATTATGTTCAAGATATTTTGGACCTCTTGGTTCTGTATGATGAGTTTAAAAATGCGGTGTTATCAGGAGAAAAGGCCAAAATCAATGAACTGGCTGATGCAATAGAGGCTAAAAAGGATGAGATAGACCTTGAATTTTTGTTGAATGATATATATGAGCTTTTGGAACAATCTGAGGATGGCCTTGAGAGAGTAAAGAAGATTGTACAGGATTTAAAGGATTTTTCCCATGTAGATCAGGCAGAACTCAAGGAAATAGATATTAATTCTGCTATACTTAGCACATTAAATGTAGTTTGGAATGAACTAAAATATAAGGCGAATGTAAAAAAAGAGCTTTCAGAAGACATTCCCTTGATCCTTGGTTTCCCTCAGAAATTGAATCAGGTGTTCATGAATATCTTGGTAAATGCTGCTCAGGCCATTGAAGATAGAGGGGAAATAAAGATAGTGACTAGAAAGGTTGAACATCCCAGATTGGGTGTGGAGATTGAAATATCAGATACAGGGTGTGGCATGACAGAGGAGGTGAAACAGAGGATCTTTGACGCATTTTTTACTACAAAGCCAGTGGGTAAGGGGACTGGGCTGGGGCTAAATATTGCCTACAAAATCGTTAAGGCCCATAAGGGAGAGATTAGAGTTTCTTCACAGCCTGGAAAGGGGACTACAATGACAGTTTTTCTCCCAGTATTAAACGAAGAAGAAATAAAGGATTCCCTTCAACGGGAAGAGGGGGTCGCCAGTGTTTGGATGGGGGCTTTAGAGGAGGAATTGAATGTCCAGAGATGAAGGTAGCAGCAGACAGGCTGTGTTAATAGTAGATGATGAAAAGAACATCCTCCAGGCGCTGAGAAGACTGCTCAGGAAAGAGCCATTCAAGTTGTTTTTAGCTGAGAGTGGGGAAGAAGGCCTCAAGATCTTAGAAAAAGAGAAAGATATCGACCTCATAATTTCAGATCAACGCATGCCTGGGATGACAGGGACAGAATTTCTAGAAAAAGCGGCTAATCTCTATCCTGACACCACCAGGATAGTCTTGAGCGGATATGCTGATCTGTCAACTATTACCGAATCTATAAATCGTGGCCACATCTATAAATTTCTAATGAAGCCCTGGGACGATGAGGAATTAAAGGGCGTGATCAGAGAGTGTCTAGAACTGTCTCGTCTTAAAAAGCAAAATAAAGCCCTAGAACAAGAACTGAAGCAGAGGAATCAAGAGCTTGAATGGTTGAATAAACACCTAGAAAATGAAGTGGAGCGAAGAACTCGCGCCCTACATCAGAGAAATCTAGCACTCCAACAGTATCAGCATATTCTTCACCAATTGCCTATCGGTGTGGTGGGAGTAGGAGACAATGGAAGGATTGCATTTGTGAATAAATGGATCATGGGAAAAATGGCAAAGTGTTGCCCTGATCCTCTGGATGAAGAGCTTCAGCTTGTTTTTGGCGAGAGGATTTCTCAACAACTCCTTTCTTTAGATGAAAAAAAAACGGTCTTTTCAGTAAAGGTGAAGGATATGTGGGGAGGAGATGGGGAAGTAGTTTTAAAGGGCGCAATGATATCATTTCCAGGTGGAGCAAAGGGATATGTCCTTTTGATGGACGACTATTTTGAGGGAGATGAAAAATGAGTGGTGAACATTCGGACACAATTCTTTTTGTAGATGATGAAGAAAATATCCTCAAGGCGATTTATAGGCTTTTGAGGAAAGAGGGCTACGAGATTGTCACCACTACAGATCCCTTTGAGGCGCTGGATATAGTTAGAGAAAAGCATGTCTCGGTGATCGTTAGTGACCAGAGGATGCCTACTATGGCAGGGACAGAACTCCTTGAAAAGGTAAAGGAGATAAGTCCGGATACTGTAAGGATCATCCTAACAGGATATGCAGATATGAATGCGGCTCTTGATGCTATAAATAAAGGAGGGGTCTATAGATTTATAAATAAACCCTGGAATGATGAAGATTTTAAGGCCACCTTGAGGCAGGCTGCCTTTCAGCACTATCTAATTACTGAAAACAAACGATTAATGAAGGTTACCCAGGAGCAAAATAAAAAGCTCCAGGAATTGAATTCTCAACTCGAAAAAAAGGTCCTTGAACGCACTGAACAACTGAGAAAGAAGCATGATCAATTAAAGAAACTATATCATAGGCTCCAGATAAACTTTAGGGACACAGTTAGGGTCTTTATGGAGCTCATAGAGCTTTTTGATACCTTCCTGGGCGGACATTCCAAGAGGGTGGCTACGCTTTCTAGGAATCTGGCCGAGAGGATGAACATCTCAGGAGTGGACCTTGACCTTATTGAAATAGCTGGTGC
The DNA here is from genome assembly GCF_001687335.1 of Dissulfuribacter thermophilus. Lineage (NCBI taxonomy): Bacteria > Pseudomonadati > Thermodesulfobacteriota > Dissulfuribacteria > Dissulfuribacterales > Dissulfuribacteraceae > Dissulfuribacter > Dissulfuribacter thermophilus. The sequence continues at coordinate 359,276 of NZ_MAGO01000001.1, forward strand.
ATTACACGATATAGGGCTCATTGGAATGCCAAAGGAGATCTTTCGATCGAGCTATGAAAAGCTGAGTTCTGCCCAAAAGGCCCTTTTCAGAGCCCATCCAGAGATAGGATATAGCCTTTTATACAAAATAGAGTTTCTCAGGCAAGTAGCAGTAGTGGTTAGGAGCCATCATGAACGATTTGATGGAAAAGGATTTCCAGACAAGCTACCCAATGTGTCTATTCCTATTGGGGCGAGGATTGTCAGTGTAGTGAGCGCATATGATATGTATAAATATAGGGACAAATTTGACAAGGATAAGGCGCTAAAATTTTTGAGAAAAGATGCAGGGACTTTTTTTGATCCAACTGTAGTAAAGGCCTTCGAAGATACTCTTCACACTATTAGTCCTTTGAAAGGAGAAATGGCACTTAGTCTAGATGAATTAAAAGAGGGCATGAGGCTTGCGAGAGAGATAAAAACTGCGTCGGGTAGAGTGCTCATGGCAAAAGATTCTGTATTGACTCAAGGGCATATTGTAAGGTTGAAGAAATTTCATCTAGTAGATCCTATAGTGGATAGGATATACGTATACTATCAGCCTTAGGAGGACTTGATTTGGCTCGAGATGCATTGAAGACAGTGGATGATCTAAAGGAAGGAATGACTCTTTCAAAAGATCTATTTTCACAGACTGGTACCCTACTTTTGAAGGGAGGTGAGGCCCTCACTGAAGATACTATAGCATGGCTCAAGAGGCTTGATATAAAGGCGGTATGGGTGAAGGAAGGAGGACGCGAAGGATTGACCGAAGAAGAAGTAGAACGAATCAAGGAAGAACTTGATTACAGATTTCGACGTGTTAAGGGAGATCCTTTAATGGATGACATAAGATCTTGTATTTTTCAGTTTCTTACTGGTAGGGAAGCATAATGGAGAAAATTGATTTATCTCAGGCAATAGCCAAGGCAAAAGAACTTCCAGTACTCCCTCAAACGATTGCCCAGCTCTTACATGAACTTCAAAATCCAGATCTAGATATTGAAGAATTGTCAAAAGATATTGCTCTTGATCAGGCAATAACTGCAAAGATACTAAGGCTTGTAAACTCTTCTTTTTACGGGATGCCAGGCCAAATTGGCAATCTCAACCAGGCAGTAGTTATTTTGGGACTTGATACAATCAAAAACGTGGTGCTAACCATTGCCATGGTAAAGGCCTTCAAACTTCATGACTTAAGAGAAGAAGGGTTTATGTTAGAAGATTTTTGGCGTCATACCATTGCAACTGGGCTAATCACCCAGGCCCTTTCCAAGTTTTCTGATGCCCCTAATAAGCAGGACGCATTTGTGGCTGGGCTCCTTCATGATATTGGAAAACTGTTACTGCTTCAGGTCGCACCTGAGGGCTTTAAACGGGCATTCAACATGGTGAAAAAAGATGAACTATTTTTCTGGGAGGCAGAGCGAAAGCTTCTCAGTGCTGATCATACTGAATTGGGGGCATGGCTGGGTAAAAAATGGCATTTTCCAGTACATCTCCAGGAGGTTATGTATTTCCATCATAGACCTGAAAAGTCTGAAAATAAACTTGTCCACTCGGTCCATATTGCCGATGGCTTAGCCATTGCCCTGGGGATTGGAAATAGTGGATGTACATTTGTTCCAAAGATATCCCGTAAGGCATGGGATAACTTGGGGTTATGTTCAGTGGCTCTGAGAGAATTGTTGGGAGAGATGGAAGGGATCTTTGAAGAAGTGGGGCAGACTGCCAAAATCCTCCTGGAATAAAAATCATCTTGTTAAATGCTGTATGCCTCATATAATCCCAATTACGTACTTTCCTGCATCTATTGCAAATTATAGTGCGACATGTTGTGGAATAGTTCATTAATTTTTGTGTGGTAGATTGCTTGAATATGGATCTTTCAATGTTTTCAAAGGACGACATAAAGTATATGCGTATGGCCCTTGCCCTTGGAAAAAAAGGGCTTGGAAGGACCGCCCCCAATCCAGCAGTGGGGGCAGTAGTGGTAAATGGCGATGAGGTAGTTGGCAGAGGATATCACAAAAAGGCAGGAACTGCCCATGCTGAGATCAATGCCCTCCAGGAGGCAGGCCCAAGGGCAAAGGGGGCAACCCTTTATGTTACTCTTGAGCCGTGCAATCACTTTGGGAGGACTCCTCCCTGTACCCAAGCAATTTTAAACGCAGGTATTTCAAGGGTGGTAATTGGGGCTCTGGATCCGAATCCAAGGGTAGCAGGTGGTGGGGAGGCATATCTGAGAGAAAAAGGTGTTAGGGTAGAAGTTGGATGCCTAGAGTTTGAGGCCAAGATCCTCATTGCACCTTTTGTAAAGCATACCTTTACAGGAAGGCCGTGGATAAGGGCCAAGGTGGCATCGACTCTTGACGGGAAGATTGCAACACGTACCTTTGATTCAAAGTGGATTACAGGCCCTAAGGCAAGGAGCTTTGGTCATAGGTTGAGACAAATATCCAACGCTATCATGGTTGGGCGCGGCACAGCTCAGTACGACAATCCCTCCCTAACATGCAGGATAAACTCAAAACAGGCTCATGACCCAATTCGTGTGATTTTAGATTCAAGGTTGAAATTGTCTCCAGATCTAAAGGTATTTCACCTGGAATCAAAGGCGCCCACCATAGTATTTTGTAGCAGAGTATCGAAAGACTCTGAGAAGTTCGATCTGCTCCGTAGTATTGGGGTAGAGGTGTTTGAGGTAGACGATGATCCTGGTGGTGGGCTGAGTCTTAAAGAGATTCTAAATATCCTTGGTTCCATGAATGTTCAATCTATGCTTGTAGAGGGTGGATCAGGACTCCTTGGGGCTTTTTTTGATCAGGAACTTGTGGATGAGGTCTTTTTCTTTTTTGCCCCAAAGATTATGGGAGGAAACGATTCAATAACATCTATAGGCGGCCTGGGGCCCCATGTATGTCAAGATGTAAAAAGGCTCTATCATATGGAGATAAGGCGTCTTGGAGAGGACTTTCTCGTACACGGCTTTATGGATGAAGGGGTGTTTTCAAAATGTTTACAGGGATAATCCTCGGGCTCGGAACGATATCTGCAACTACTCCAAAGGGAAGGGGATTAACCTTTTCCATTTTACCAGATTTTCTCCTAGATGATCCAATGGAGGGTGAGAGCATTGCAGTAAATGGGGTGTGTCTTACTGCAACAACCATCAGTGAAAAGGAATTTACAGTTGATGTCTCTCCAGAGACTCTATCCCGTACTACTTTGGGAGAGTTGAGATCAGGGAGCAGGGTAAACCTTGAACGTGCATTAAAGCTCTCAGATAGGCTCGGCGGCCATATCGTGAGTGGTCATGTGGATGGCGTGGGAGTGATTTTAGAACGCAAGGAACTAAGGGAATTTATGGAATTTTCCGTGAGACCGCCGAAAGACCTCATGCGATATATAATTGAAAAGGGATCCATTGCCATTGATGGCATAAGCCTTACTGTAAATGCGGTAACAGATGATACCTTCAGGGTTGCAATAATCCCCCATACCGCTAAGATCACCACTATGGGATATAGGAGGCCTGGAGATAGGGTTAATCTTGAGGTTGACCTTGTTGGCAAGTATATTGAAAAGCTGGTTGCTCCGTGGAATGGTTCGAGCCGGGGCAATACAGAGCTTGATATGGAATTTTTGAGAAAACATGGATTTTTGAGGTGATAGCCATGGCCGTAGCCACAATAGAAGAGGCATTAGAGGATATAAGACAGGGTAAGATGATCATCCTCGTAGATGATGAAGATAGAGAAAACGAGGGTGATCTGACTATGGCGGCAGAAAAAGTGACCCCTGAGGCCATAAACTTCATGGCAAAGTACGGAAGGGGACTCATCTGCCTTTCTCTTACAGAAGAGGACGTTGAAAGACTAAAGCTGCCAATGATGGTCTCAAGAAATACTTCGAGGTTCGGAACGGCATTTACTGTATCAATTGAGGCCAGAGAGGGGGTTACTACTGGGATATCTGCCTATGATAGGGCGCATACGATACTTACTGCAATTGATGAACGAAATGGGCCAGAGGCAATCGCCACACCAGGCCATGTCTTTCCGCTCAAGGCCAGGCGAGGAGGTGTGCTCGTGCGTGCTGGCCAGACTGAGGGGTCAGTGGATCTTGCAAGGCTGGCAGGTCTCAAGCCCGCTGGGGTGATCTGTGAGATCATGAAGGATGACGGTACAATGGCCAGGATGCCTGACCTGGAGGTCTTTGCCAAAGAACATGGCCTTAAGATTGTAACCATTCGTGATCTCATTGAATATAGATTGAGGACAGAATCTTTGGTGAAGCGCGAGGTTGAGACACGGCTACCATCGCGATTTGGTGGCGAATGGCGCTTGATTGCATATTCTAGTGTGCTAGATCCCCATGAGCATCTTGCCCTAATATACGGAGATCCAGAGATCCGACCAGATGAGGAGATACTCGTCAGAGTCCATTCAGAGTGTCTTACTGGTGATGTCCTCGGCTCCCTAAGGTGTGATTGTGGTCCTCAGCTACACAAGGCCATGCTGCAGATTGCCAACGCTGGTAGAGGCGTACTTTTGTATATGCGTCAGGAAGGAAGGGGGATTGGCCTCTTAAATAAACTTAGAGCATATTGCCTGCAGGATAAAGGCAGGGATACAGTAGAGGCGAATCAGGAACTAGGATTTCAGGCGGACCTTAGAGACTATGGAGTTGGCGCCCAAATACTTCGAGACCTTGGAGTTCGTAAGATGCGCCTCATGACTAATAACCCCAAAAAGATTGTTGGCCTTGAGGGCTATGGACTTGAAGTAGTGGAAAGGGTTCCAATTGAGATCCCACCTCATGAGGAGAATATCAATTACTTGAAGTGTAAGAAGGAAAAGATGGGGCATATGTTGAGTATCGTGGATGAGATAACACATTAGTAGGGAGAAGGTAGAAGGGAGAGGTGTGCGAGAATCGATTGGCCGAAGTTATGTTAATTGTTTGATTTTAAGATGAGGAGTTATAGCAGATGGCAAAGGTAATTGAAGGTAAGCTCTCTGCAGAGGGCCTGAAGGTAGGGATAGTAGTTGCACGTTTTAATGAGTTTATTTCCTCAAAGCTTCTTTCTGGGGCCATGGATGCCCTTGTGCGCCATGGGGCCAGGGAAGAAGACGTAACAATAGCCTGGGTACCAGGGGCATTTGAGATCCCTTTGATCGCAAAGAAGATGGCAAAAACTATGCGTTATGACTGTGTCATATGCCTTGGGTGCATTATTCGAGGTGCCACCCCACACTTCGATTTTGTGGCTGCAGAGGCTTCTAAGGGTATTGCTCAGACAGCTCTTGAGGTAGAGTGTCCAGTGGCCTTTGGAGTCCTTACGACTGATTCCATAGAGCAGGCCATTGAGCGAGCCGGTACAAAGGCCGGTAACAAGGGCTGGGAAGCTGCCCTTGCCGCCATAGAGATGGTAAATCTAACAAGGGCTCTAGAGGTAGATGTCAATTAGGAGAAGAGGCAGACAGATAGCCCTTCAAGTCTTGTATCAAATGGAATGGGGGGGCTGGGAGGAGGACGCGAGTGCCTCTATCTCCCGGTATCTTGAAACATCTGTTGCCAATGGGCTATCTATGGATCACCCTTCTGTCCAGTTTGCAAAATCTCTTGTTGAGGGCGTTGCAAAAAATAGATCGGTCCTCGATGAAATTATAAGAAAATATGCGAGAAACTGGCGTCTGGATAGAATGGCTATTGTGGACAGAAACATTCTAAGAATTGGGGTATATGAATTAAAATTTGTCCACGACGTACCACCCAAGGTGGCCATCAATGAAGCTATAGAGCTTGGGAAGAGGTTTGGGTCAGAAGATTCCGCCCCTTTTATAAATGGAATACTAGATGCAGTGAATAAAGACCTAGGGCTTGGGTAAAATACCTAGGCCTTGTCTTTAATCTATTATGAAGCACAGAATGCGGAGCAGAATTATGAGGTACGATTTTTCAGCTATTGAGGATAAATGGCAAAGGATCTGGAACGAAAAAGAGGTTTTTCGTACAGAGGAAGCATCTGATCTGCCCAAGTTTTACTGCCTAGAAATGTTTCCTTACCCCTCTGGCAGAATTCATATGGGGCATGTAAGGAATTATACGATTGGGGATGTATTAGCACGCCTCAAACGCATGAAGGGATTCAAGGTCTTACACCCAATGGGGTGGGACGCTTTTGGCCTGCCAGCTGAGAACGCAGCTATAAAGCACGGTACTCATCCTGCCAAATGGACATATGAAAATATTGATTACATGCGCGATCAGCTCAAGAAGCTGGGTTTCTCCTATGACTGGTCCCGGGAGATCGCCACATGCGATTCCTCGTATTACAAGTGGGAGCAACTGTTTTTCTTGGAGATGCTAGAGAAGGGACTCGTTTATAGGAAGAAGTCTAAGGTCAATTGGTGTGAGGGTTGTCAGACTGTACTTGCTAATGAGCAGGTTATTGACGGAGAGTGCTGGCGTTGTGGTAAAGAGGTAGTCGAACAGGAAAGAGAGGGCTGGTTTTTCAAGATAACTCAATATGCTGAAGAACTCTTGTCGTGTATTGATTCGCTAAAGGGTTGGCCTGAAAAGGTCCTTACAATGCAAAAGAACTGGATTGGCAAGAGTGTTGGCGCCGAGATAGAATTCCCCATCGATGGAAGAGATGAATCCATCAAGATCTTCACTACCAGACCTGATACCCTCTTTGGTGTTACTTTCATGAGCATATCCCCTGAACATCCCATGTGTATGAGCCTGGCCAGTGGCACAGCTGAGGAGGCTAAAGTTAGGGAGTTCTGTGAACGCTGGAAGCGTATCCCTAAACGCGAGCTACAGATGGAGGAAAAAGAAAAAGAAGGGGTGTTTACTGGTGCCTATGCAATAAACCCAGTTACACAAGAGAAGGTACCAATCTTTGTGGCAAATTTCGTCCTGATGGATTATGGCACTGGTGCTGTAATGGCAGTACCAGCCCATGATCAGAGAGACTTTGAGTTCGCAAAAAAGTACTCCCTTCCCATAAAGGTGGTTATACAACCTGAAGGTACGGAGCTGTCGCCTGATTCAATGGAAGAGGCCTGGGAAGGGCCAGGAGTGCTAGTTAATTCTGGCAAATTTTCTGGTTTGAAGAGCCGTGATGCAAAGGAGGCCATAGTAAAATTTCTTGAAAAGGAAGGCATTGGAAGAAAGAAGGTTAGCTTTAGACTAAGGGACTGGGGTATATCAAGGCAACGCTACTGGGGTACACCAATCCCTGTGATACACTGTGACAAGTGTGGCATAGTACCAGTTCCAAAAGAGGACCTACCAGTAGAACTTCCTCTACATGCGGATCTTCTCGAAGGTGGAAGGAGCCCTCTTCCAGAACTGGATGAATTTGTAGATGTTGAGTGCCCCCAATGTGGTGGTCGGGCAAAAAGAGAGACAGATACCATGGACACGTTTGTCGAGTCCAGTTGGTATTTCTTGAGATATTCATGCCCTCATGAGGACTCAAAGCCCCTTGATAGCCAAAGTGTGAAGGCCTGGCTTCCAGTGGATCAATATATAGGTGGAGTGGAACATGCAATACTTCACCTATTGTATTCACGCTTTTTTACTAAAGTACTTAGAGATTTAGGGTATGTGGAAATTGATGAACCCTTTACCAATCTCCTCACTCAGGGCATGGTCTTAAAAGATGGGGCAAAAATGTCCAAGTCTAAGGGTAATGTTGTAGACCCTGATGCAATGATAAAGGCCTATGGCGCCGATACTGTGAGGGTCTTTATACTCTTTGCTGCTCCACCTGAAAGAGACCTCGAGTGGAGTGATACTGGCATTGAAGGGGCCCACAGGTTCCTCACAAGGCTTTGGAGACTTGTTACGGAAAATCTTGATGATTTGAAAGAGGCTAAATGCGACCATGAACTCCTAACAAGTGCCTCAGAGCAGGATAAGAGGCTTAAGGCCTTAAGGCAAAAGACTCATCAGACTATTTTGAAAGTCACTGAGGACTGCGAAAAGAGGTTACATTTCAATACCGCCATATCTGCCATTATGGAGCTTGTAAACGAGCTTTCCGGAGTCCTAGCTGAGGAAAAGACAAAGACCGAAAGAGACAAAGGGTTTTGGGCGGTTATAAAAGAGGCAGTAAATGCAGTGTTATTTTTACTGTCTCCCATGGCTCCACATATTACTGACGAACTCGCAGAGCTTATGGGAGAAGAGGTGCCTTTAGTAAATAGAAAGTGGCCAGTTGCAGATGAAGAGGTAGCAAAGAGCGATTCAGTGCAGATAGCAGTGCAGGTAAACGGCAAGTTGAGGGCAAAAATAGAGATTATGCGTAATGCCACAGAGGATGAAGTGAAACAGATGGCATTGGGAGATGAAAGGGTCAAGAGGCATACTGAGGGCAAGGCCATTAAAAAAGTGATATATGTCCCAGGAAGGTTGATTAATATCGTTGTGGGTGGAAAATAGTACTATGTATTTTAAAAGCAGTAACTTGCCAATATTATTGCTGTTTGCAGTATCTATTATGCTCTTTTCCTGCGGGTACCACGTTGCTAAGAGGTCTTCGGCCATACCATCTTGGATGAAAAACGTGTATATCGAACCATTTGAAAATAATTCAAATGAACTCCTACTGGGTGCCTGGATAACTGAAGATCTCAGGCATGAATTTTTGAGGAGTTCCAGATTTGTATTGACTTCAAGAGATCAGGCCCATGTGATTATTAAGGGCAAAGTGGAAGAGGTTGAGACCAAAGGTCTATCATATGTGCGATATGACAGGGCAATTGAAAGGAGTGTCAAAGTAAAGATCTCCTTTGATCTCATAGATGCAGCCACAGGTCAGTCTCTGTGGGGAGGTGGAGAATTAGAGAGAGAAGAGGCCTTTTCTGTAGGCACTGACGTAATGAAGACCCAGGGCCTCTTGAATGAGGCCCTGAGAAAATTAAGTCAAGATCTCTCTGAGATCCTGTATCACCGGTTAGAGGGAGTATATTAGGAAGCCTTCTTTAAATTGTTGAGCTTCTTATAGAGTCGAGAGATTTTTCTTGCAGCAGTCTTCCAATGAAGCGTCCCTTTGCTTGCTGTCTTATCAATGAATTTCTGTGCTGCCTTCAGTTTCTCTTCTGCTGCGTTTAGATCCTTTGCCTTTAAAGATTCCTCAAAGGCACGAATAAGATTCTTAATCCTAGTCTTTCTAATCCTGTTTCTGAGGCGTCTTTTTTGGTTTTGACGCATACGTTTTAACGCAGACTTATGATTTGCCACGGGTTACCTTCCTCCAGTCATATTGTTAATGTCACGTACTACGTAACTTGGACAGCGTTATATACACCCAAGATGATTTCATGTCAATGAATTGATCCACTAATGGATTTTAAAACGTCTTCGTCTGTTACTTCTGGGGTTATGACAGTCTTTCCAATTCCCTCAAGCAGTACAAAGTGGACTCTCCCCCCTTTGGCCTTTTTATCGTGCCGGATCTTTACGAGGATATCTTCTGGCGAGGTGCTGGCTGGTACTGTGTGGGGAAGCCCAAGATCTTTTATGAGATTAGTCAGCCTGTTGAAATCATCTTGGGCAAGGAGGCCTTTTTCCATTGATATTCTACCTGCCGCCACCATACCAATAGCGACTGCCTCACCGTGGGTAATAGAGAAGTTACTAGATGCCTCTATGGCATGGCCTATAGTGTGACCAAAATTGAGGATCCGCCTAAGGTCTCCTTCTTTTTCGTCAAGGGCTACTACTTGGGCCTTAATCTCACATGATCTCTTTACAATATAGGCTATTACTTCTGGTTCTAGGTTTTTGCATCCCTCATGGTTTTTTTCTAGGAAAGCAAAGAAATCTGCATCCCATATGGCACCGTATTTAATAACTTCCGCAAGTCCGTTGTTTAGTTCCTTTTGGGGTAGGGTAGCCAAAACCCCTATGTCACTTAATACCAAGCGGGGTTGATAGAAGGTACCCACTAGATTTTTCCCCTCTGGGAGGTCCACGCCGGTCTTTCCTCCAACTGAACTGTCTACTTGAGCAAGAAGAGTAGTTGGGATCTGAATAAATGGGATGCCCCTCATGTAGATAGAGGCGACGAAGCCGGCAACGTCACCTGTGACTCCGCCACCAAGCGCAAGGATTACGCTCTGCCTGTCGGCCCCAAGTTCAACAAGCCTTCTTGTAATATCCTCCACTTGTTTAAGGTTCTTGGATTGTTCTCCTGCTGGAAACACTATGCTTTTAACACTTAGACCTTCTCCGTTTAGCATTGCCTCGAGGTCGTGCCCTAATAGATCATAACAGTTGGAATCGGATATTAAAAAAAAGTCTCTTTTCCCGAATATGGACTCTATGTGTTTGCCTGCTTCACTCAGTACCCCTGGGCCAATCAGAATATCATAGGATCTATCGCCCAAATCCACGTTAACCGTGTGCCAAACAAATGAATCTGGAAGTTTCATAGCGCCTCCTTTTAGACCAACTATTTTAAAGCAATTTAGGGCAAGTGCAATTAGCCATCCATCAAAAGGTGCCGGAGGATTTGTAATAAAGGTGAAACCTTGTAATTCACCAAATATGCCTGTTTGGGCGATTTTTGTTATAGAGGACCTTGAGTGGATATAAAATTTCTGAGATCAATTTTGGTGATACACGTCTACTATGACGTGCAGAATTCAGTTATTAGTCTTTTTAAAATCATGTTACATTTTAGAGGCCGTTGAATTTCGATGTCTTTAAAAATTTGATATGTTGTTTGGGTAAAACAACAGGGGATGAAATGGTGTACAGGTATTGGATTTGTTTTTTGTTTATTGTCCTCCAGTTAGTAGCTTGCTCCCCTAAGGCTGACATTGGCAAATACGATCTATTAAAACTACAAAAAAAGGGTGAAGATCTAGATGCCCTGCGGAATCAATCTCTAAAAGTTCAGGCAGTTCATGCCAGGGGCTGGGCTAAGGTCTGGGTAAATGGTAAGGAGAATCCATCTTTAAAAACGGATATCCTATGGGCTAAGGATGAAGATGGCAAAGCTAGATTCAAGGTTTCAGGCTATGGTCCATTTTCTATTACTGTATTTGAGGCCAGTTACCAGGAAGGTATATTTAGTCTGACATTACCCAAGGACCGTGCTGTATTTGTAAATGGTCAAGGGGATAAAGAGGTAACTAGATGTATTGAAGGTATAGTTACTAGATTAATATTTGATCCTTGGGGTATCTCGGTCTATGGAGCTCCAGACATCAAACCACTATCGCCTAATGGCCTGATGGTGCTCTCTAGGGTATGTGACAGCGCTATTGAGGCAAGTTTTAAAGACGATTTAACACCTGTATCATTAAAGATAAAAAATATGGAAATTTCATACAATCTTCCCCGCTTCTTAAAGGCTGGAATTTACGTAAACGACATTTTTATTACCGTATCCTTCGAATTAGATGAATTAGAGTATTTGAAGAGAAGCGAAATTGAATGGGGGGGAGATGAGGTCATTTTAAAAGATTTTCGTGTTTATCCAATATCAGTCCTCTTGGATGAGATCAAGGGAATTAAGCCATAATCTGGGATGATGCCTTGACAACTTTTTCTCAGCTACTATGTTTGGGCCAAAGATCCTATAAAATATGTGGTTAATTTGCCATGGACAAGTCCGATTCAGTCATCAGGATATTAACTACGACTTCTAATAAAGAAGAGGCTGAACGAATAGGAAAGGCCCTTGTAGAAGAGGGGCTATGTGCGTGCGTGCAAGTTTACGGTCCGATCCTTAGTATTTATCCCTGGAAGGGAAATGTTGAAAGGGATGAAGAATGGGTGCTAAGCATTAAAACCCTGGGAGACAAATATAAAGCCTGTGAGGCTGAAATCACTAGGCTTCATTCATACGAGGTGCCGCAGATTCTTGCCTTTCAAGCGGAAGCGGTATCCCAACCGTATTTAGAATGGATGAAGGCCTGGATCAGTGAAAATGAGGGTTGACATGGGAAAAGAGGTCATAAAGCAATTGAATTTCGAAAAAACCGGGGGGCTAATCCCTGTAATTGCCCAGGACTATGAAACTGGCGAGGTCCTGATGCTGGCCTATATGAATGAAGAGGCCTTTAATAAGACTCTTGAAACTTCTAAGGCCCATTACTGGAGCAGATCTAGGGGAAAACTCTGGTTAAAGGGAGAAGAATCGGGTCACGTTCAGCTTGTAAAAGAGATCTTAGTAGACTGTGATGGAGATACACTTTTACTTAAGGTAGAACAGATCGGCGGAGCTGCGTGCCATAAGGGATATAAAAGCTGTTTTTTCAGGCGCATTGAAGATGGAGATGCAAAGATAATTTCAAAACAGGTATTTGATCCAAAGGAGAAATATAAAAAGTGAATAGACTTAAGTTAGGTATACCTAAAGGGAGTCTGGAAAAGGCGACTATTGATCTTTTTGCAAAATCAGGCTGGAGAATAGAGGTACATCATAGGAGTTATTTCCCTGACATCGATGACGATGAGATAGAGTGTAGCATCTGTCGTGCTCAGGAAATGAGTAGATATGTGGAGCAAGGCACCCTTGATGTTGGAATAACTGGTAAGGACTGGATACTTGAGAACGATTCAGATGTGGTAGTGGTATGCGACCTTGTCTATTCTAAGGTCTCCAAGAGACCAGCTCGTTGGGTGCTAGCTGTACCTGGTGATTCAGGGATAGAGAAAGTGGAAGACCTTGAAGGTAAAAAAGTTGCAACAGAGCTGGTCAATTTTACCAAGAGATATTTCAAAGAACGTGGTGTGAACGTCCAGGTAGAATTTTCCTGGGGGGCCACAGAGGCAAAGGTAGTAAGCGGGCTATGTGATGCCATAGTTGAAGTGACGGAGACTGGGAGTACGATCAGGGCCCATGGGTTAAAGATAATTGAAGAACTCATGGAGTCTAATCCCAGGCTTATAGCCAACAAAGAGGCCATTAAAGACCCATGGAAGAGTGCCAAAATTGAACAGATAGCAATGCTTCTTCAGGGTGCCCTTGAGGCCCATAGACTGGTAGGTCTAAAAATGAACTGCCCCAAAGCTACTTTAAATGAAGTTGTTGGACTCCTTCCAAGCCTCAACGCACCCACGGTATCACCGCTCTATGATGAAAAGTGGTGTTCTATAGAGACAGTTGTGGATGAAAAGGAAGTAAGAGAGCTTATACCAAAGTTAAAAGCTCTGGGTGCAGAAGGCATTATTGAATATTCACTGAATAAGGTTCTTTGATTCTTTTAAAGATTGACAGATGGTTGTGCTCTGTGCTTTGAGGGGAAATTTTGACATTATTTACGGCCCCAAGGCTTATTATCCATCCAAGTCGTTTACTTTGCGCTGATCTCTGAGAGCAAATTTCGTGTTTTTGGGGAGGTAATTGAAATTTCCCCTCGTGGCCTATACTTAGCCTGGTCTCGCACGCCTTACTTCAATTTCGTGGCCGATCGGATACATTGTGTGATATGAGGATATTAAGAGCCGATTTAGAGGTTTGTGCCTTTAAGAATAAGCAGTTTCCAGAGAATGATCCAGGGGAGATCGCCTTTGCAGGGAGATCTAACGTTGGTAAATCCTCTCTTTTGAATAAAATTATGGGGCGGCGAAAACTCGTAAAGGTCAGTAGTCGTCCAGGTTTTACCCAAAGCATAAATTTTTTCTCAGTCTCTGTAAGACAGGGGGATCAGGAAGGAAATGGTTATCTCGTAGATCTTCCAGGCTATGGCTATGCAAAGGCTCCACGGTCTGTAATCAAGAGGTGGGAACGCCTTATAGGAGACTATTTTTCCTCTGGAAGAAGAATACTTGCGGTAGTCACAATCTTTGATATACGACGGACTCCGGATCATCTAGACCTTGAATTGGTGTCGTTTTTAAGGTTTCACTCTATTCCTATTGTTCCGGTATTCAATAAATGTGACAAGCTTAGTGGAAGCTCTCTTTTTAAGAGAACAAGGGACCTATGGGAGTCCCTTGGACGCTTCGGATTTGATGAATTCGACGACACCTCTGTCTTCTGCGTATCAGCAAGGACTGGTGCCGGAATTGAGAGGCTAAAACAAGAAATTTTTAGTTCATTTTTATAACGTACTGAAACTGCTGGTGTTTAATCTTTAGTCTTCTTTTTGGGTCGAGACCCGACCTCGCAGCTTGGTGCAGCTCATGTAGGCACCCCAAGGCGCGGAAGTACCCATTTATTTAGGGCAAACCAGCCAACAATAATAAGAATCAGGGTCAAAATCTCGTCCATATCAAGCTCCTTAATATTTGACTGCTTGTTACAATAATAACTTTGACCCCTGATTGCAACTTTCAGGTGTCCGTCTGCCCCAAAATTTAGTGTTTAATGACCCCTTTCCTTGAAGAGGCCATATGCCTTATAGGCAGTGCAGGTCTTTCGTTTTTCCGTGGGACAATTTACGATATTCCAGCACCCAGTAAATTCTAGGAGCTTCTTGATCCCAGCGATGCTTATCCCCTGATCATGAATCATTGAACGAATACAGGTTATCCATTGAAGATCATTGAGAGAAAAATAGCGTCTTCGACCTTTTCTGAGTGGTTTTATCAGACCTTCTTTTTCATATATCCTCAATGTTCTGGGATGAACTTCCAGCATGTTAGAGGCCGTGCCTATTGTGAAGATTGGCTGGTCAGGATCAATTCCTTCAACTGCCTGCCAAATTCCAGCATCTTCGAGTTGTGGGCCAAGATCTCCGTCTCTTTGATTTACTGCTTTTTCAAATGACAAAGCCATCTTGCTTTACCTTCCTTTCCTGGTCTATGGACCTGGGGGAGACCCCAGGTCCCAATGTTTATTTTTTAGTGGTGAGTACCGGCTTTGAATACTTTGCCAAAGAATCTTTCACCAAAGAGGAATAGTGTTGTACACACTCCGATTCCACCCATGACTACTAGAAGTTCTGCTGCAGATGGCACATATCCTAGGTAATCTGGAAGATTGCTCCAACCGTAGTAGATAGGTACCTGTTGTCCGGCCACAACTAGGTCATAGCGTTGGAAGAAGCCACCGACTAGTGCCATTAGGGCTGCAAGGGTCATTGCCGTGACATTTTTCATTTGTGTGCCAACCAAGATTAGAAGGGGCAGTGCAAGGCCAATGACAGTTTCGAAGAGCCAGAAATTGGTTGCAAGTGGTCCCTTGAGGAGATGGTTGGCCGCAATTGTTGCCAATTCATTTCCACCAGTAAAGATTGTAACAAAGCGCCATATAGTAGCCACAGCCAGTAGAAAGAGAGTTAGGGCAAGGATCTTTCCAGCACTTTGCAAGCCGCTCATTGTGTCAGCATCAATCTCTGTGCCACGCATTTTGTGGGCAAGATAGGTGAATAATATGATAGCGGCTGCTCCGCTCGCGAAGGCAGAGCAGAGAAAGAATACAGGAAGCTGTGCACCGTACCAAAATGGCCGTGCAGAGAGCGTGGCAAAGACTGCCCCGAGATTAGTATTGGCGCCTACTTCAGCAAGGGCTCCTATTAGGCCTACTGTTATTGCCAATGACCATTGTCTAGTGAGAATTGCAAAAAATTCTATAAACATGGCACCTACAGCAAGGCCATATAGTGTGCCCATCCACCAGATATTAGAACTAAAATTTGGTGAAATGACGTTGTAGATGAGCATACGCCAGGGGCTTTCAAGTTCCAGGCCAATTACTGAGAAGGCCGCTAGGATGGTCGCAATAGAAAGGTAAACAGCCCTGTTGCCAAGGTGCGCTATTGGCGTTCCTCCAAAGAGGTGACCTATTGCCGCGAGCAGGCAGAGCCCAGTAGATGTAATAGCGAAGAATGCATAGGTACTGATGAGAATGCCCCATGGCACTTCTCTCGTGACACCGTAGAGGTGGTCATGCCCCACTATCATTGCATAGACCCCTGCACCTAGCCCAATCAAGGTAAAAAAGATTGAAAGGACCGTGATAAAATTGACTGTGGGTGTGGCTAATCTTGGTTCTGCTAGTGTTCCCAGAGATAAGTTGCTTGCCATGATATACCTCCTTCTATGAGTTGGCTATTTGATCGATTTACGCCTTATTTGGCAGTGGTTCTTCAGTTTCAATGTGTGAAAGGGAGAAAATTGCGCCGATTACACCTATTGCAGTAAAGGGGCCAGCAGCCACTGAAAGTAAAAATGCCAGAGTGAACCATGCAGCTCTTTGAAGTCTTTTAGTGAATGGCCGTTCTAGTGTGTCTGCCCTTTTGATTCTTTTTTGAGAGCCTAAAATTTTGGGTACTCTAATACTTGTGGCGCTCATGATGCCTCCTTTCTAGCCCCATACCGGTGGCCTTTGAGCTAAATGCTCTGGTAAAGTGAATTTGTACTGGGTTGTAACCCAGTATTTTTTTTCGGGCTTTTGACGACCGCTTGGCTTACTCCCTGAATGAGCCGCCACTCAGTTCAGGGAGTAAGTCATGCGAGTTGTGCTAAAGTCTTCAGTCCCATGTCCTATCTGAATTATTGAATTGCATTAATTGTGCCAAATGCTCGGAGTTTTCTTGGATTAGAGGGATTTAAAAATAAATTTCATGATTTCAAATAGTTAAGAAATTTTAAAAAGGTCTAGTAAAAAAATATTAAAGATTGAGATGAAAAAATAATTGGAAATATAGACGCATTTTGCGCCATACGTTTTGAGGTTTGACGCAAATTAAACATTGCCTAAGAAATGAGCAATAAATTCAAATGATTATTTTGGCTCTCAGGTGAGATTGTGAAAAGAGGGGCTGGTTTTTTGGGCAAATTTTGCGTCATTTTAGAGTTGGTATAGGTATTTTAAATATATATATCTTGTTTCAATTAGCTTGATAATCTGACTATTCCCTTTTGAGCCCATATCGTTTGATCTTGCGTCTAAGTGTGTCCTTTGAAATGCCGAGTTCTTTGCATGTTGCCATCTTCTTCCAGTTATTACGTTCAAGCGCAGCGATAATTGCTTCCTTTTCAATTTCTTCCAAGGTCTTTGGGCCAGAGGAGAAGGGAGTTCTTCCGATAATCTTTGCATTTTCGGGAGCAAAGGGCTCTGGTAGGTGTTCGGGTTCTATGAATTGCCCACGACATAGGATAAATGCATATTCGATGATGTTTTCCAGTTCCCTTATATTCCCTGGATAGTCATAACGCATGAGGAGGTTGAGGGCGGCATCAGAAATTCCTTGAATATCTTTAGCCTTTTCGAGGTTGAGTTTTTTGATAAAATGATCTACCAATAGTGGGATATCCTCAAGTCGTTCTCTGAGTGGAGGGAGGACAATTTTCACGACATTAAGTCTATAGAATAGATCTTCCCTAAATTTTCCTTCCTTTACTAGTTCTGCCAGGTCCTTGTTTGTAGCGGCAAGTACCCTTACATCTGCTTTTATTGATCGACTTGAGCCCAGGGGTTCAAAAGTTTTTTCTTGGAGGACCCTAAGTAATTTTACCTGTAGAGTCATGGAGATGTCTCCAATTTCATCCAGGAATATCGTACCCTTTTCAGCAGCGGCAAATCTACCTGGACGATCCTGCTTTGCATCGGTAAATGCCCCTTTTTTATATCCAAAGAGTTCAGACTCTAGGAGGGTATCTGGAATGGCCCCACAATTGACTGCGACAAAAGGTCCTTTTTTTCTAGGACTAAAATTGTGAATTGCTCGTGCTATAAGTTCCTTGCCTGTCCCGCTTTCTCCGAGAATGAGCACATTGCTTTCACTCTGTGCAATATCAGGAAGGATTTCAAATATTTTTTGCATTCTTGGACTCTTAGAGATTATATCGGAGAAAATATATTTTTGGGTGATGGTTTTTCGTAGCGCAGTTATGGCGCTAATGTCCCTAAAGGTCTCCACGCCTCCTATGAGGTTTCCATCGGCATCGAGGAGAGGAGAGGCACTTATGCTGACAGGGATCTTGGCCCCGTCTGCCCTCTCGATGGTGATGGCCTTATTCAAAATGGGCGTTCTCTGCCCTATGCTTCTGGCCAGTATGCAATCAGGACCACAGATGCTGGATTTGAAGATTTCAGCGCAATGTTTACCAATAGCCTCTTTTGCTTTATGACCGGTAATCTTTTCTGCAGCCCTATTAAAAGAAGTAATACGCCAGTCTTTGTCGACGGTAAACACTCCATCTGCTATGGAATCTACAATTATGTCTTGCTGAAATTTTAGGCTCTGATCTTGGAAGGTCTCCACTCCACCTAATATGTTTCCATTGTGATCGAGGAGTGGCGAGGTGGCTATCCTGATGGGGATTATATGTCCATTTTTGTGCTGTATAAATACAGGGGTTCTTACGTTGGGTCTACCAGTATCAATGCTTTGGGTTAAGGCACATTGAACTCCGCACAAGCTTGATTGAAAGATCTCATGGCACTTTTTTCCAATGGCCTCTTTTGCAGAGTATCCAGTAATTCTCTCTGCAGCCTTATTAAAAGATGTAATTCGTCCAGATCTATCGATAGTAAAGACTCCATCAGTGATATTGTCTAAGATGAGATCGCGTTGAAGATCCTGGGTAATATCTCTAAAAGTTTCGACCCCTCCAAGTACATTGCCTTGGCAATCAAATATTGGGGCTGCGCTTATGTTAACTGGTATTTCAATCCCCTCTTTATTCTTCATGAAGATTTTTTTTCCAGAAACTCGGCGTCCTGACTTTACGCTTTTAAATAGGATGCAGTTTTTCCCGCATATATTTGATCTTAAGATTTCATAGCATGGTCGTCCCAAAACTTCTTCTTTTTTCCATCCTGTCATGCGTTCTGCAGATGGGTTAAAGAATGTAATTCGCCAGTTTCGATCTACAGAAAAGACCCCATCTGCTACGTTGTCCAAGAGCAGTTCAGAGGGGATATTACCCGGTTTGAGGTCCTTTAGGATGATTACAGCGCCCCTGAATTCCCCTTTTGGTCCAAGCTTTGGGATTCCTGCCAGCAGGAATTCGTATGTGCAGCCACTTTCTGAATCTTTTAAATCTAGTTTTAAATTTGAGACTGGGATACCTTGAATTAAGTCCTTTTTAAGGAGTTTAAAAGGTGAATTTTTTAACAGGTCATCTAAGGTGATGTTGGCGATTAATGTGCTGTTGTTTTGGAGTTGGTTTGATAGGTTAATTCTCTCTTTTATTCGCCAATTATGGTCTAGTTCTAAAATTAGGCACTTGTGTTGCTCATCAGTACTTCTATTTGATCTCTTCATAAGCTATTATAGAGTTTGTCATATTTATTTTTAAATTTTTTAAATCTGATTTTATCTTGACGCAATATGTGTTTTTATTTTTTTGGAATTTATCTTGATTATCAAGAGATGCTCCCTTGACAACTAATAAAAGTTCATTAGATTGTACTTGTTTTCTCATAACCCAGGGCGGCTTTAGGTAAGAAATCCATAAAAAATGGAGGAAAAAATGAAAATTGAAGACCTTGAAAGGATGAAAAACGAAGGGCCAGAGTCCCTGCCATCTGAAGAACGACGTAAGTTCCTCAAGATGGGGTTGGTAGTTACAGGGGTATTTGCAGGAGGGTCAGTATTATCGCTCACAAGTGCGCGCAATGTTTATGGTGCATTGGAAGGCATCAAACTTAAAAAGTATCCTTATAAACCTCATTACAGCATGGTAATTCGTCAGGATAGATGCATTGACTGTGAGCTCTGCAAAGAGGCATGTGTAAAAACCAACAATGTACCTGAATATGGCTATCGAACTACTATATTGGAGCGAGAAATCCCCATTGGTCCAGATGAATTTCAGAGAGAATTTATGCCAGTCTTATGTAACCACTGCAATCAGCCACCTTGTGTGAGGGTCTGTCCTACAAAGGCCACATATAAGGACAAAAAGACTGGTATAGTCATGATGGAATATAAGAAGTGTATTGGATGTAAGACGTGTATGGCTGCATGTCCTTATAATGCCCGTTACTTTAATGAAGAAAAACGCGCTATAGATAAATGTAATTTCTGTTTTGATACAAGGCTTTCAAAGGGTGAAAAGCTCACTGCCTGCGCTGCCGCATGTCCTGCGGATGTAAGAATTTTTGGCGATCTTTCGGACCCAGAAAGTAGGGTCTATAAGCTCGTCCATGAGCCGGAACGTGTTGTATGGGTGCTTAGGCCAGAGACTGGCGCCTTGCCCAATGTCTACTATACAAAGGGTTAGAAAAGAGAGGTAGATGAGCCATGAAGAAGAAATTATTGTTAGTTTTAAGCATATTTGTCGTTGCTTTAGGGGGTCAGGGTCTGTTTAGCAATGGTCTTGCAGATGAAGAGGAGGCAGATTATCCAACAGAGCCCATAGTTTTTATACAGCCAGTTAAGGCAGTAATCTTTGACCATAAATTTCATGTTGAAGAAGCAGGTCTTGATTGTGAAAGTTGCCATGACGATCTATTTGAGCAGGCAGCTGGAACTGCTGAGGAAAATGATGATTTCAAGATGCAGGCCCTATATGAAGGAAAGTACTGCGGGGCATGTCATGATGGCGAGACCGCATTCGCATCAAATACAAAGTGTGCTGTATGTCATATCGGCGTAATGGGTTATAATCGCATGCACAAGGTAGATGGTGAAGCCGAAGAAAAAGTGCATCATTAATCTGGTATAGTCATCGGATTATTGGTAGGGCCTTCTCTCAGAGAGAAGGCCCTATTGTATTTTTTGTCTAAGGGCAGGATAAATTAGAGCAAAACTAGTCAGTCGTGTGTAGTATTTGGGCCCCACCCAATTTTTTTCTGCTATTTTCTCAATCCTCGGTGCGAATTCCAAATAGCCTACTAGTGCCTGGGCAATGCTGAGCTTTTGCGTTGTGTTGCGTTATTCGCTGCAAAATGTCTTTTCAAGAGTCCTAAGGGATTTATGATATATTTTTTGACAATAATCATTTACAATTGATCTGACACTAGATAGGTTTTCTGCTTCTTAAAATTAGAATTACGGGCTATTTTTGATCTATGGTGTTCATTTTTATTTTTTGTGGAAAAACAATAAGTTGTCCATCATAATGTCTTAATGTGAGCTGTCTGCGCTGATGAAGTAGGCTTTCTGCGCTCAAAATTTGCCCTCAGCCTCTTTATGTGTTAAAGAAATTATTTTAGATTTTGTTAAAAAAAACTCATAAATTTTAATCAGTTATGTAATAAAAATGAAAGATTTCTACTTCCATATAATGAAATAGATTTATTCGTTTTTTTCTTGACAACTAGAATTTCCATTTTTAGTATAAAGGTAAGAGCAGAAAAAGCCCAAAAACTAGAAGGGGGGTGAAAGAGGCATTTAGGATGATGGATAAGAAAGAAAAATATTTAAGGTTATCACTGATAAATAATTCCCGGCCGCCACTGGGGAAAAGGAGTGAGAAACATGAAAGGAATACTTTTTTTAATTTTTTGGTTGGGTTGTGCAAGTCTTCACACAGTTTACGATCTTAAGATAAAGCCATATATCCAAGAAAAGATGGATGAATGGGGCGAGCATCCGTTTTGAACTAACTATCTAAAGAAAGCAATAAAAGTTTTTTGAAAGGAGAAACAGTCCTATGTCCAAGATGCAGTCTTCAGCCACTACAGCAGAAAAGGGGTTGGTAGCAACGTCATCTGCTACCTATAATATAATTTTGGCCTTTTTGGCTCTGTTCACAGCAATTGGAGTAGCAGCTGGTATTCATGCCTTCTTTATAGGCCATGACCACGCATATGGTGTCACAAGAGAGGTCCCCTGGGGACTCTTGATTGCAACATATATATTCTTTGTTGTTACATCTACGGGGCTTTGTCTCGTCTCCTCTATAGGGCATGTCTTTGGGGTAGAGACCTTGGTGCCAATTGCAAAACGTTCAATATTTCTCTCCATCGCTACTATTGTCAGTGGTTTTCTTGTGATCGGATTTGAGATAGAGAACCCCTGGCGGATGGCAATTTATAATGTGATCAGTCCCAATCTCACATCAAACATTTGGTGGATGGGAACACTGTATGGTGCATATCTGTTCTTCATGTTAATTGAGTTTGCCCTCTTGCAGATAGGCAAGCACCGTGAGGCAGGAATGGCTGGCCTTCTAGGGGTCATTTCTGGTGTGGCAGCTCACAGTAACTTAGGTGCCGTGTTTGGCCTTCTAGGCGGACGTGAATTCTGGCATGGACCATATATGCCTATATATTTTATCGCCTCGGCTATGCTTTCAGGTTGTGCTGCAATCCTCTTTTTCACCTATTTGGCCTATAAGGCCAATGGATGGAAGATGAGTGAATCTTTGGAGCGTGCTCTTAGTGTTACAGGTAAAATTGGCCTTCTGCTCATAGCAGTGCTGGCATTCTTTGATACATGGAAGATTTTGTCTGGTATTGCAGGCCATCCTCCAGGAAAGTATGAGGCAACTATGGCCCTTATCAGTGGACCATATGCTGTCAACTTTTGGATAGGCGAGATAGGTCTTGGACTCGTAGCCCCATTTATTCTAATACTTGCGGCAAGGATGAGAAATACCAAGATAATGTTTGTGGCAGGACTGCTGAGTATTATAGGTATATTCTTCATGCGTTATGACTTGGTGGTTGTTGGCCAGATCGTGCCCCATTATCACGGAATGGACATAGTCGGGCTCCCAACCTTTTACTCCTATTCTCCCAGTCTACATGAGATCCTCATCACTGTGGGCGGTCTCAGCCTTTGCGGTATGCTCTTTCTCATGGGAGAGAGGCTTTTCAGGGGCCACGTGTCTGAAGCACACTCTTAAGGAGAGAATAAATGGCTAAGCGCGAAAAAACAAAGCGCGTCAATCTAGAGGCCGATCTCCCTGTATATCCAATAGGAGTGGCGGCAAGGATGCTTGGAGTTCATCCCAGGACTCTTCGGATCTATGAGGCAGAAGGGCTAATAAAACCAAGATATAGAAAGGCGCGGAGGCTCTACTCTAATAATGATATACAGTGGGTTACCTGTCTGAGGTCCATGATACATGATGAGGGTATTAGCATCCCTGGGATAAAAAAACTGCTTGAGTTTGTACCGTGTTGGAAGATTATGGACTGTCCAAAGGAAATTAGAGACAAGTGTGGTGCAAAGGTCGAAGCTATGAAAGTTCAGAGCCAGTGTGGCCCGCTGGATCTCAAAGGAGACGAGGCCCAGGTTTTGAATTGAAATGAAGCCATGAGGGGCTACTAGACTTCGGGCAGGTCCATTCTGGGGCCTGCCCTTTAGAAGTTTTGAGTTGATGGGGATTTATTGGAGAAGCTGTTGATTGGTTGGTGTTCCGCATGATGCTGCTATTTCCGATAGTATGTTGTTTTCCAGTCGACCACTACTTTTTAAGGAAAGATTTTTGAGGTCAGTGAGCATCATGCGTACTTTGCTGTGGTCTATTATTTTGATCTGAATACCGATAATGAGAATGGGCGAGTGTGCTTTGCATGAACCTGCCCAATTCTGATGGTTATCAACTACTTTTGGGGGAAGGTTTCTAATGATTGAGCCATAGGTTTTACATGAATAGTAGGTCTCGGCGTGATCAAGCAAATCCCTAAGAGAAAAATACTTTTCAAGTATTTCAAGGCTAGTCAACCATACCTCGTCTCTGTCGCCCCATACTTCAACCTCAAAAGATGAGATATTGAACAGGCTCTCAGCCTTTTGGGCATTTTTTATCCCGTAAATACACCTTCCAGCTTCATAGTTCCACACAGTCCATTCAAATAAACGAAGTAGCAGGTGAATGGTAGTCTCATAATCTTCTCTTTCTTGAAAAGGGTTTCTTGGGGCAAAAAGTATTTCCTCAAGGGTCTGGATAATTCCTGTTATGAAGTCAGGCAAGTGGTGTTTAAACAGGACTTCGTCTTCGTGTGTGTCAAATGGAGTGAGCTTTTCTTCAAAAGCTATTCTAGAAAGTAACTTAGTAAAAAGATTTCTAGCTCTATCTTTCCAGGTAGGTTTTAGGCCCTCTTCGAGGAGGCGCTTCAGGGTCTCTTTATATAGAATATCTTCTGGATGTTGGATTAGGTGAAGTTTTTCACTAATGAGTTTAAACAACATAGCTTCAAAAAAAGGGGCCTATAAACTTGTGTTAGGCCCCTTGATGTGCAGTGTCTCTAAATAGACATTTTATTTCTTCTTGTGGCATTCTTTACATTTGGTGGGACCATGATGGGTTTTATGGCAGCCTTTGCAATTTTTATGGAATGCCTTCATGGGTTTGTTGAGTTTTTTATTTGGAAAACTTTTGTTGTGACAAGTTTCGCACTTTTGAATTTTCATCCCTTCGTAATATGGAACTTGCTTTCCGTCTGGGCCCTTTTCATGATGGCATTCTGCACACTTGGTCCTTTCCTGGTGCTTGTGGTGTTGGAATGTGACGGTTCCTTTCTTATTTTCCAATTTAATTACAGCTGGACCTACTCCTGCTAGGACAGTCGATGCCACAAAGGCCATCGTCATAAGTGAAACGAGAACACCCAATCCCTTCTTAAACATTCTGGATACCTCCTTTTTGTGAAAATGTTCGATTTTTATGTACTTCGCTCTCTCTTTTTTGTCAACAATATTAAAACCCCTTTACAAGGCTCTTATCTGGTTGTTATGATGCTTGAGAAAATTCAGCCGGCTAAAATTAGTGGTTTCCGGCTCGAAAAAGGAGGCCTTAGGTTGAAGATCACTTATGACCCAGATCTTCCAATGTCATATCGTCCTCTTATCCACCAGGAGATAAGGAACTCTGATATTGAGGAGTGTGAGTGTGGTTCTGACGAAATATATGTATCATTAGTGAATGAAAATACAATTGACGTCAAATGTTATGATTGTGGAAAGAGTTTCTTTGAGCTAGAAATAGAGATCGAAGATGGAGAATAAAACCATAAAGCTAAAGGCATCTTAGGAGGAATTTATAAGAGATGACCAAGATCAGAATTGCAGTGGTAGGTGTTGGTAACTGCTTTTCATCACTCTGGCAGGGGATCAATTATTATCGCACCAAGTCTCCAGAAGACGCCATTGGTCTAATGCACTGGAATTTAGGGGGCTATCTGCCAGGAGATATAGAAGTTGTGGCTGCCTTCGACATTGATGCCAGGAAGGTAGGTAAGGACGTCAGCGAGGCAATCTTTGCCCCTCCCAATTGTACTAAGACCATTAAAAAGGATGTACCTCTTACTGGGGTAAAGGTGGAAATGGGAAAGATCCTTGATGGAGTTTCCCCTCATATGAAAGATTACCCTGAAAATCAGACGTTTAAGGTTGCAGATGCACCTGAAAAAGATAAAGAAGAGATTGTGAGAATTTTAAAGGAAAGTGGTACTGAAGTATTGTTAAATTATCTGCCAGTTGGTTCTGAGGAGGCAGTTAGATTCTATGCTGAATGCGCCCTTGAAGCAGGAGTTGGCTACATCAATAATATGCCAGTATTTATTGCAAGCGATCCAGCATGGGCTTCCAGGTTTGAGGAAAAAGGGATTCCAATAATAGGAGACGACATAAAGAGCCAGGTAGGAGCCACTATTGTACACAGAGTACTTGCAAATCTCTTTAAAAAGCGCGGTGTAAAGCTAGAGCGTACCTACCAAATAAATACTGGTGGAAATACTGATTTTTTGAATATGCTAAACAGGACCAGGCTATCATCTAAAAAGAAGTCCAAGACTGAGGCAGTGCAGGCGGTATTAGGCCAGCCTCTTTCATCAGAGGACATCCACATTGGTCCTAGTGATTATGTCCCATGGCAAAAGGACAACAAGATTGCCTTTATCCGTTTGGAGGGAAAACTCTTTGGGGATGTACCCATGAATATTGAGTTGAGGCTCTCTGTAGAAGACTCTCCAAATTCAGCAGGTGTTGCCATAGACTCCATTAGGTGTTGTAAGCTTGCTCTGGATAGAGGGATAGGAGGTCCATTGCTTTCGCCATCCGCATATTTTATGAAGCATCCTCCAGAACAATACTCTGATGATGAGGCCTTTAAAAGGACTGAGGAATTCATTTCAGGCAAAAGAGAGCGTTGACAAGATGGCCCTGTTAAGGGCCATTTTTTGTGTCCTTTTTTTAGGGGCTTTCCTAGTTTCATGTGCAAAAGCCCCCATAACTGGAAGGACTCAGCTTATATTGATAAGTCCTGAAGCGGAAAAGGGTCTTGGACTAAAAACCGCGCAGGAGATCCTTGGAAAAGAGCCTATTGAACACGATCCAGCCTTAAACGCCATGTTGATTAGAGTGGGCTCAAGGATTGCCAAGGCCGCAGGCCGACCAGATTTTGAATGGGAATTTCACCTTATAAAAAGAGATGATGTTGTAAATGCCTTTTGTCTGCCAGGAGGAAAGGTATTTGTCTACACGGGTGTGCTCAAATATACAAAAGATGAGTGTGGTCTCGCTACTGTCATAGGTCATGAGGTGGCCCATGCCTTGGCAAGACATGGTGCTGAGCGAATGAGTCTAGCCCTCCTGTCTCAAGTAGGTGAAACGGCCTTGGAGGCAACTCTTTCAAGCCAGGGGCCCCAGACTGTCCAGACATTCAGGATGCTTTATGGTTTAGTAAGTAATGTGGGAGTGATTTTACCATACAGTCGCAAACAGGAGTTTGAGGCTGACTACATCGGCCTTATGTTGATGGCACAAGCAGGATATAATCCAATGTGTGCCCTCTCTTTTTGGGAGCGAATGAAGAAGGCCCAATCTGGAAGGCCAATTATCTACTTTTTGGCAACCCATCCAACAGATGAAGCTAGGATTGAAAGACTCAGGATGGTCCTTCCAAGGGCGATGGAACGTTACAATAGTGCTTTAAAATAGGAGTGTTTGTGATCTTAAATAAATTTTTGATTGAGAAGGCAATAAAAGAAGCGCTAATTGAGGATCTTTCCCCTGGAGATTTGACTACAGACGCCACAATCCCAGAGCCATGGGAAAGGAATGCATATATTTTGGCAAAGGAGGATTTCATACTCGCTGGCTCATTGTGTTTTAAGACGACGTTTGAGCTCTTGGATCCGAGTTTGTCAATAAAATTTAATGCCTTTGATGGTGACTGGATCAAAAAAGGCACGAGGTTAGCGGACCTTAAAGGAAATGTGGCCTCAATTTTAAAAGGAGAGCGGGTAGCTCTAAATTTTCTTCAAAGGCTGTCTGGAATAGCCACTCTCACAAGGCAATTCGTCGATAAAGTTGCAGGATTAAATGTCAGAATATGTGATACAAGAAAGACTACTCCAGGTCTTAGGATACTCGAAAAGTATGCAGTGAGAGTAGGAGGAGGATTTAATCATAGATTTTCCCTGTCAGATGGAATCCTCATCAAAGACAATCATATTGCTGCATGTGGGGGTGTAAGGTCAGCAGTTGAGAGGGCAAGGCTACACAGCCCCCATTCCTATAAGATCGAAGTTGAGGTCTCCACCAAAGAAGATCTCTTAGAGGCTATAGAGGCTGGTGCAGATGCTGTGCTTCTCGATAATATGACTATTGATGAGCTGAAGAGCGCAGTAGAGTTGGCCAGACAGAAGGCACCTGATTTGCTACTTGAGGCCTCAGGTGGAGTAAACCTAGAGAATGTGAGGGCCATAGCAGAGACAGGGGTTGATATTATTTCAGTTGGTGCACTCACGCACTCTGCGAGAAGTGTTGATATCTCCTTAAAAGTAACCACTAATATAGGATAGGGCATTACGAATGGGGTAAGTCCCCTGGACTGTAGAGCTTAGCAGGTTGCTTGAGATTGGGGTTGGAGTGGTGAAATGTCTAATCCTAGAGGTATCTGCTGGCCCCAAATAGTAAAATAAAGGTTTCTACAATCTCCAGGTGTGCTCCGAGACAATCCCCTGTGACGCCGCCAAGCTTTTTCCTGAACCAAGAGGCTGCAAACCAGCCCAATATACAGGCAATAAAAAAGGCAAGGGCCCCCTTTATTCCACCAAGTAAGCCTCCTGCCAATAATGAAACAGGTAGGGCAATTATCAAGGCCTTTTTGGCGTAAAAACCAACAAAATAGGTGCCAAGGCCGCCTGTTTTTCGCGCATAATTGGAAAATGCTGCTAACATGACCAAACTAAATCGGGAAAGTACAGGGGCAAGGATTATCCATTCCAGGCGTTGAAGCCTGGTGGTTTCACAAAGGGCCACGGTCTTTAACAAGATGACAACTACTAGGGTAAGCGCCCCAAGGGCCCCTGTAGAGCTATCTTTCATAATAGACAGCGCCTCATTGGGTGGTCTTGAGCTCAAGATGCCATCAGCTGTGTCCGCAAGACCATCTAGGTGAAGGCCTCTTGTCATGAATGCTAAAAAACAGCAATCGAGCACTCCTCTTACTAGCGGAGGCCACAATTCGCTCATAGCCCAGTCAAACATTGCGCATAGAAAGCCCAGTAGGAGTCCTACCAAAGGGAAATAGGCCAGCGATGTGGAAAGGTCTGTGGGATTGGTCTCAAGCCTAGGAGCAGGCCTCAAAATAGTGAGGAATTGTATTGCTACGATGAATGCCTTAAAATTTTTGTAAGCTCTAATGCGTTCAGGCACTTATTTCATTCATCCCATTCTGTTTGGATCCTTTGGATGATCTTTTGTACTACTTCTAGGTCTTCTGGGCTGGCGATTCCAAACAAGGGCTCTCCCTGTTCTACAATGTCACCTGATTTAAAGTAGAATCTAAATATTATCCCCTTAGGGCCTTCATACTTTATGAAGGTGTCTCTTTTCATGAGACTCATGATGAGGAATTCGTCCCCAGGCCTTAAGGTAATTTCTTTTTTTTGTTCTCGGATGGATTCAAGTTCAGGGACGAGATAGTAGCGGGCGGTCTCCGGGGCCTCAAAGATGTATAACACCTTTTTGAGTATCTTGTTTATTATCTCATCCTTGCTCAGTTTATGTCTTATTGTGAGTACATGAACTCTAGCCTCACAAAAACAGCCCTCTAGGTCGTAGTTAACATAGGAAACCTCGCCATCGCGTTCTGCCTGCACACTTTTTACATTCCTCTCCCTTTCAAGGGTAAAGAGAGTGGTGCCAGGTCGTTCATTCCATTGTCCTGAAGGCCCCTTTACTTTAAGGCCTTCCTTGACCTTAAAAGAGATGATGCCTGTGTGCGGCGTTTCTACTTTAAATTCTTCATATGGATTGGATCTATATTCTCTTAAAAGATCATTAAGATTGACATCAATCATTATACGCAATCCTCAGCACTTAGTTCTACCTAAATCCTGCAATTGGCGAGTTTGCCCAAGATACGAGGAGCGAGGGGCGAAGACGTACTTAGGTACTTCGAGCCCCGAGCGACAAAGTAGATTAGGCAAAATCGCCAATCCCGAAGGGCGGCAAAAGGGGGCAAAAAACACAAAATATGGATTCACCCAAAAAGTGAATTTAGTGAAGAGCCGGATGTAAGCTAATATTCTATAAAATCGTAAATAAATCATTTTTGCCCCCTTTTGCCGTGCAGGATTTAGGTTCTATCTGTAATATAGTTTAGGTCCTCCCATACTAAGAAGCGCCTCAAACAGATTTTTTCTAAACATGCGCCTGTCCCAGATTCCCTGAATATGTCCTCTTTTAAGGGCGTTTTTGGCATTGTGATAGTCTGGAGGCACATCTTGCCCCGTGGTTTCCCGAATTACCCTTGGGCCTGCAAAGCCTATCCTGGAAGATCTTATGGCAAATTGATATGGGGAACAACCGAGAAAACTGGCCACAGGTCCTGCATAGGAATTGTTGTCATAAACTACGATATAGAGTCCTCCAGAATCAATGTATTCCCTGACCGCCATAGTGCACTTTGGCATCTGCACGACCCCAAGAGTGCCTTCATGAATTCTTATTCCACCAGTTGTATGGACGTAACAAAGAAATGGTCTTCTAGTTACTTTGGCTTTGTCGCATGCTCTAACAAACTTTTCTCCTTCAGCAGTACCCACAGTTCCATTTCTAAAGCTTCCTATGAGCATTGCTACAACTACCTTAATACCAAAGATCTCTGCATCAAAGGTAACCATGGCAGTGCGTCTTTTGGTCTTTTTGACATCACGTTTGAGTCTGCTCTCAAAACCTTTAAATCCTAGGGGATTGGCTGAAATGATGTGTTGATTGAATTCCTTTACACTGCCCTTATCAAAGAGATTGTTAAGATACCACTGATATTCAAGTGGGAAATGATGCCCACAGGTTGGACATACACCTGCAAACTCTCCGTACAGGTCCGGCACCCAGAGGTCTAAACAACCGTATTTATGGGCATTGGGACAGCTAACAGTCTTGTCTTCATTTGAAAGAGGGCTAACGTAAGTTTCCCACTCTTGGCAAAAAATGGAGCTGTGGATTGTCTGGTCTGCTCTTTTAAACCTTGTGGGTTTTTTAGGCTCTGCAAAGACGAATTCATATGCTGAACGGACCGGTTCAGTGAAGGTTTTGAGCATTGCAGATCCTTCACTGGACATGTCTTCAAGGATTTGCTGTACACTCTTCTTATGATGTTTTAAAAGCCCATATCTCAATTCATAGTAGCCCTTTGAGATTGCATCTTTGGCCTTGGAGACTGCAGGAATCAAGGGCTTGCGTTCCTTAAAGTAGCCCAGACCCATCTGCCTGTATTTTTTGCTTCTCAGTGCAAGTAATCTTTCTTTCTCGATCCCAATCAGATTCCATTTTATGACAACATCAAATTCATCAGGAATGTCTTTCCCCTCTTCCTTTTGACGATTTAATGCATATGCCCTAAAGGCACGGAAGCTCTTGGTCTTGAGTACTACCTCATCTGTCGCCCTAATCATCTCATAACGGAGTCGTCTGAAAAAAGCATAATCGTCACGTCTGGCCCCAAGTGGAGGTTCCTGTACTATTCTATCTATGGTACCGAGTTTTAGATTGTCTTCTGCAGTAATCTTGAGCTGTTCAGCACAGTGCTGAACAAGTTCTCTTGGAAGGGATTCCCCTTCTCTAATTTTGCCTTCTATGGCAGCGGCTCCTTCTGGGGATATTACGGAGTAGTAGCCGTGAGATGCCATTAGTCTCATGTCTGCAAGACCGACTGCTTCTGCCCCTCCTGAGCCGCCTTCAGATATAAAACTGACCATTGGCACCTTTAGCTTTGCCATTACATAAAGGTTTCTTGCTATTTGCTGAGCCGCTCCTGGAAAATCTTCTATAGGAAATGCCCCTGGTGTGAAAATGTAGAAGTGTATTGGTATACCTTCGGTCTCTGCCACCTTCATGTAGCGCAGAGCCTTTTCATTCCCCCACGGTTTGGCACTTCCACCATTTCTAAATTCTTCACCTTTTCCCTTTTCATGGCCAATAACCATGACCTGGTGAGAATAGATCTTGTTTTTAACTCTCCTCGATATAACGGCCCTGGCCACTACAATAGCTGGATCCACGCTACATTCACCCTCTCCACCTAGTTCTGTGTACGAGTCATACACGTTTTCCAAGATGTCCATGAGGGTGAATCGGTGAATACTCCTCACGATATTTACCCGTTCCATAGGGGTTATGTGTTCTGCGGCCCTATCTTCTAGAAATTTGAGCCGTTCTTCGAGACGTTCCAATTCTCTCAACAGGTCATTTTCGGGAATATCGTAAAAGGAGTCCTTTAGCTCAAGAAGACTACGTTGGATCTCATCAAGCCCTCTCCATGTGGGATCTTGCTTGATGTCTCCAAGATAGGATACTCGTTCTAACAACTGGGATAGAATCTTTCCTGTATCAGCCATACTTTTGAAAAAGGCCTCTCTAAATTATTCAAATCTGAGACTAGCGTCTAACCTTTCTCTCAAATAGGAAAGGTTCGTAATAATTGGTTCACCTTTGGGGCCAACTCCTTCAATTTGGGTGTTGTCTATAAATTCTTTTGCCCTTTGTATTGCCTCGTTTGTGTTTTGTCCCCAAATAATCACTAGGGCAAGATTAGGATCATACTCAGTTGGGATCTTGTAAGGTCGAGATGTTGGGACATGGGTGTGAACCTCCGCCCAATCATAGGATGGAAATTTTAAGGTAGTTATTGTACCACACCACGGTGCAAACCCTCTTTTTGTGTCTTCCGCAACGATTCTGAGCTCGATACTCGTTCCCTCAAATGAGATGTGATTTTGATTATATCCAATTTTCTCTCCAAGGGCACAGCGAATCTGCTCCTTTATGAGATTGGGCTGGCCAATCTTTTTCACCCTGGAAATCCTGGCACTAATACCATTTTCCACCTGGATTCTCGTATTGACTTCTAGTAAATAGGGTTTTCCATCTCTGGTAACTATCCATTCCCACGTACCGACATTGTCGTATTTGACGTGTTTGGCAAGCCTCAGGGAATACTCAACAATTTCATTTAAAACCTTTTTGGCATCGAATGGATAACTAATGGTATCGGGATCAAAGCCAGGAGCAATCTCAATTCGTTTTTGTCTCCCTGTACTCTGTATAGTGCAGTTTCTAGTGCCAAAATGTACGTATTCGCCGTGCTTGGAGCATAAGATCTGGACCTCTAGATGGTGATAATCCCTCAGAGCCTGTTCGATCAACACCCCTTCATCACCGAACTGGCGCCTGGCATAGTTCTGTATTCTCCTATAAGCCTGTCTAAAGGCATCTAGTTCTCTTACTTCCTCTATTCCCATTCCGCCGCCGCCTGCACTTGCCTTGACCAGTACAGAGGGGTGTTGAATGCCCTGTTCTTTTTGAAGGAAGAATAGTTCCTCTGCCAGTGCCTCTGCCTCGATTTCATTATATATTGGAGCGTAAGAACCGGGTATAACGGGAATTTTTAAGGTCTTGGCCACTCGCTTTGTGTTGATTTTACTCCCTAGATCTCTTATGACCTCCCATCTGGGGCCAATAAATGTAATCGGTCTATTTCTGAGGGTTGCACGCCGTGCAAAACGAAAGTTTTCGGAAAAAAAGCCATAACCTGGATGAATGGCCGTGCATTTTGCCTGATCGCAAACTGAGAAAATCTCGTTGGGATCTTTGTAACTGGCAATCCTATATGCCTTGTCTGGGGATTTTCTTATTACCTTTTGTACATGCTCTGAATCCTGGTCTTCTTTTGTATACACAACAACGGTGTCGATGCCGAGCTCTTCGCACGCCTGCATTATCCTAATGGCAATCTCGCCTCTATTTGCTATTAATATTCGATGTCGAGCCATAACTAATCCTTTGACCCCTACAATATAAACTAAAAATAGGCTTTTTCACCCCCTAAGGTTTTACTTTTTGTAACAAAATTGAAGAGTGACAGCTATCAAGGCGTTATTGCTGTCCAACTAATATCCTCTTTTCATGATTTTTTTAAAGACCAGGGCTAGTAAAAATGTCCTGAATGTATAAAATGAAAATAAAAAATATTCAAAGGAGGGGGGAAATGATAGATATCAAAAAAGTTTTATTTCCAGTAGATTTCACGGAAGGTTCTAAGAAAATCATCCCTTTTGTTAAATTTTTTACTGAAAAGTGTGGTGCTGAACTCTATCTCGTTCATGTTATTAGGGGGCCTGAGGAGTTTAGCGGATTTGAGATGGGAGCTGCATGGTTTTCATCATTTGAACAAGAACTTTTAAAAGGGGCTCAAAAGGCTATGGATAGACTCCTTTACGAAGAATTTGGAAACGGTGCCGACATTCATTCTGAGGTGCTCATGGGAGATGCGGTGGATGAAATAGTAAATTATGCAAATAAAAATGAGATAGACATAATCGTAATGGGTACCCATGGTCGAAAAGGGCTTGAGAAGGTCATGTTTGGAAGTGTTGCGGAAGGAGTAGTAAAGTCAGCTTCTTGTCCTGTGTTAACAGTGAATCCACATAAGGTGAAGCTATAGCAGGAAGCTTTTTAGCTCGAGCACTGGGGTATGAGGACTAGCTAAATTTTGCATGGAAGATGCGCGAAGATTTGTTATGTGAGGAGTGGCTGTAAAGTGAATTTATACAGTTATGCTGCCGAGATGCAATATATTGGAATTAAGCTAAAAAAGACCTTGTTTACATTTGTTCTGCAGAATTTAGGCGATAAATCTTTTGAAGACTTGGAGTTCTGAAGTCCGTGGGTAGTAGAAGAGGACAATCTGTCCAGTCCTCAGCCCTTAATCCTAATAGCCTTCAAAAGCCGAGAACCATCATAACAACCCACCTAAATGCGGACTTTGATGCCGTTGCATCGGCCTTGGCCGCTAAAAGGCTTCATCCAAATGCCGTGATTTGCCTCCCTGGTAGCCAAGAAAAAGATATCCGTGACTTTCTTGAAGCCCATCCAAAGATTCGGGACGAGTTTACGCCACTTCGATCAGTGGATATATCCCATTGTAGAGAACTCATTGTTGTAGATACCTGTCAGAGGGAGAGGATAGGAAAATTTGCAGAGCTCTTGGAAAGAGAGGGGGTAAAAGTAATTTTATATGACCACCATCCCGCGGAATCTGATGATATAAAGGCTCACCAAAAGTTTTATAAAGAGGTGGGGGCAAATTCCTCCATCATGGTCGGCCTATTGCGTGAGAAGGGTATTGGAATTAGCCCTGAAGAGGCCACACTTTTTGCCCTTGGTATCTACGAAGATACTGGTTCCTTTCAATTTTCATCTACTACGCCCGAAGATTTGAGTGAGGCTGCCTGGCTTTTAAGGACTGGGGCGGATTTAAAGGAGATATACCGCCTCATGGCTAGGCGGTTTACACCAAAACATATAACTCTTCTAAATGACCTAATGAATACGGCTCAAAAAATGGTCATTCGAGGTATCCCTATCTGTATTGCCAAGACCTCCCATCCAGAATATGTAGAGGATTTTTCAATAGTAGTCCATGAACTCATGGACATGGAGAGGATGCCAGTCCTTTTTGTCTTGGCCCTTTTGGATGATCAGGTGATTGTGATAGGGAGAAGCCGTGAAAGTCAGGTTAATTGCGGGGAGATCTTGAAGGAACTCGGAGGGGGTGGGCATGGAGCAGCGGCCTCTGCCACATTAAAGAATATCACTCTTACTGAAGCAGAAGAAAAATTGGTACAAGAGCTATATAAGGTGTTAGGGGCAGAACCCAGGGTATCTGACATTATGTCCACTCCAGTGCTCCATGTTCCTCCCAATGCTTCCATAGGAGAGGCCCACGATGCACTCACAAGGTATGGGATCACTGTACTGGCAGTACTAGACGGAGACAGATGTGTGGGCTTAATTAGTAGAAGGACTGTGGAAAAGGCTATTTATCATGGGCTAAAGGACCTACCAGTTAGTGAATATATGACCACTGAATTTAAGGTTGTAAGCCCCAATGATCCATTTAGTAAAGTTCAAGACATCATAATCCACGACAGACAAAGGTTTGTTCCTGTGGTCGAGGACGAAAGATGTGTTGGGGTCATTACCCGTACTGATCTCCTACAGATACTCACAGAAGATAAGCTTCGAAAGACTGAACCGCTTTTTGAGGGTAAAGAGAAATATCGATACGTAAATTCACTCCTTAGAGAACGGCTCCCCCTATGGCTTTATGACCGCTTTAAGGAATTTGGTACCATTGGAGATGAACTGGGAATGGGGGTTTATGTAGTAGGTGGGTTTGTCAGAGATCTCCTGCTGCGCGAAGACAATTTTGACGTAGACATCGTCGTAGAAGGCGATGGGGTCAAATTCGCTCAAATCCTTAAAGAGCGTTATGGGGCAAAGATTAGTCCCCACGAAAAATTTAAGACAGCACAGGTAGTATTTAAAGACGGTTTTAGACTGGACGTAGCTACAGCACGCCTTGAGTATTATGAATATCCTGCTGCTATGCCTACGGTTTCCATTTCATCTCTAAAATTAGATTTATACCGGCGCGATTTTACTATAAATACCCTTGCAATAAAGCTGAATTCAAAGGAATTTGGGTTGCTTATTGACTTTTTTGGAGGACAAAGAGATTTAAAGGATAAATGCATAAGAGTGCTTCACAGCCTAAGCTTTGTTGAAGACCCTACGCGAGTCTTCAGAGCCGTCCGGTTTGAACAGCGTTTTGGATTTCAGATAGGAAAACATACACTTAGACTTATCAAGAACGCCAGGAGACTGAATATATTTGACAAACTCACTGGCAAACGCCTTTTTACAGAACTAAAACTCATCTTAGATGATAGAGACCCAGAAGCTGCACTACTTCGATTAAAGGATTTAGACCTCTTAGAGGTAATACACAAGGATCTAAAACTTACTGAAGTTGTCCTAGACAGAATTAGGGCGGCAAAGGGTGTACTTTCCTGGTATGAGCTTTTGTTTAAACCTCAAAAGCCAAGACAATGGCTGCTATTTCTGTTAAATCTTGTGTCAGAATTCAGCTCTCGTTCTATAAAGGGACTGTGCCAACGTCTTGACCTTACAGGTAAGAATGAAGTGCTCTTTACGAAATTACGAGAAGAGGCCATTAAGGTGGCATCCATTTTGGACCGGGAGAGCGATGTCCGGCCGAGCAAAGTGTATAGGCTTTTACGTCCCCTACCTCTGGAACATCAGCTGTTTTGTATGTGTCTTGGGAAGACGCATGTCCCCAAAAAGGAAATAAGTAGATTTATAACGGAATATCAAGATATAAGGCCACATCTCAAAGGAAACGACTTAAAGAGCCTCGGGATACCACCTGGCCCCATCTACAGTGAAATACTCGAAAAGTTGAGAGATGCCCGTCTGGATGGAGAAGTTGAGACAAGAGATGATGAAATAGATTTTGTCCAAAGGCGATGGAAATTTTCTGGCGATCCCCAAAGATTGTAATTTTAAGGGATAGATTTAGTTTTGACTTAATTAATGTCGTATATTGTCGAGTCAAAAAAGTCTAAGAAAAGCGTATTCCATCATACAATAATAAACGTATTGGGGGAGGAACGCTTATGTCTAAAGATATTTTATTAATTCTTTTAGAATTTTTTTTGATTTTTTATTTCATAGGTGAAAGCTCTGCAACCAATTATTATGTGCGAAAAGATGGAGGTAGTGCTGAACAATGTACTGGTATGGTTGATGCAGCGTACCCAGGTTTTGGTGAAAAACAACCGTGTGCTTGGTCTCATCCATTTTGGGCATTGGATACGCAAAGTGGCAAACCAGTATGGCGTATTCACGAGGGAGATTCATTGATTATTCATGAGGGTAGTTACCCCATAGGCTATTCAGCCCCAAATACAGAGAATTGGTGTGATGAGTACGTGGCTTATGATTGTGTGCTTCCTCCTTTACCTTCAGGTTTGGACCCAAATCACCCTACAAAAATTGTAGGCGCAGGCTGGGAAAATGGATGCAATAATCCACCTGAATTGTGGGGGACAGGTAGGGTGTGGCAGGTAATAGATTTAACTAATACTTCCAATGCCGTTATAGGATGCTTGGAGATTACGGATCATGCAAGCTGTGCCTATGCACATCCTGTTGTGCCGTGTGAATATGATGCTCCTCCGTATGGTGATTGGGGCTATGCTGGAATATACGCAGAAAATTCCTCCAACGTCACACTGAAGGATTTAAATATTCATGGGTTAGGCTCTGATGGTATTAAAGCTGGCGGCATATCCAATTGGTATATTGAAAATGTGAGAATTGCAGGAAATGGCTTTACAGGCTGGAATGGAGATCTGGATGTAGGTCTTGATTCTAATGAAGGTATCCTGCACTTTAAAAAGCTTACTGTAGAGTGGAATGGTTGTGTGGAGAGCTATCCCTCAAAAACACCAACTCATTGTTGGGCTCAAAGTCGAGGGGGATACGGTGATGGTTTCGGAGTGCCTCGTACAGGAGGGCATTGGATCTTTGAAGACAGCATTTTTAGATTTAACACCTCAGATGGTCTAGACCTTCTGTATGCAGGAGTAGGTATAGATAGCACACTAATAGAATTACACAGGGTCCAAGCCTACGGCAATGCAGGAAATCAGATAAAGACTGGTGGTCAAACCCATATTATCAATTCTATCATTGTGGGAAGCTGTAATTATTTTACTGGTAAAGCCTTTTCCCAGGAGATGGGAGGCTTGTCTAGTGGGGATGCATGTAGAGCTGGAGGTGCAGCCATATCTATAGAGGCCAATCCTGGAGATAGGAGTTTTATTATTAATTCTACAGTAGCAAGTCAAGGGTGGGCATTGGTAGAGGCCTATTGCCATACGCACGATTTCCCTGACGAGAGCCTGCCATGCGAGGGCACAGAGAAGCTCTATATGCTAAACAATATTTTTATTGCCTATCCCAACGTAACTGCAATAGGCTGGGAAGATTGGACAGATTTGGTAGGCGATGGTGACCCAGATAAACTTACAAGTTCTGATTCGATTGATTTTAACCTCATTTATAGGGCTCAAATCCATGAAAATATGAAGATTGGTACACACAATATCATGGCAAATCCATTAATTGTAAATGATGATATATATACTTTTGATGCACATCTTCAAGACAAGAGCCCAGCAATTGATGCTGGTTTGGGAGTAGGGAGTATAAGTGATCTTGTGCCAGCAAATGACATTGAATTTAAGCCAAGACCCAGTGGAGAGGGAGTGGATCTCGGGGCTCATGAGTATGGAGGCGAAGGGAATTTGATCTATCCAGAACCTAAAATCAAAGTTTTGAATACTGGTGACATTACCAGCGCCTATATTTCTTTAAATCCATGGAGTTTTTTGGGGCAGAGAGCTGATTTATTTATAGTAGCAAATACTCCTTTTGGTTTATATAGTTACATTTATCCCAACGGCCCCTGGGTTCCGGGATTAGTTACTGCATATACTGGGGATATTTCTCAAATATCGGAAACTAGAATACTTAATCATAGCATTCCAGCCGGTCATTATATTTTTTATTTCGGCATAGATCTTTCGCCTAATAGAGGTTTGGATATTGATAATCTCTTTTATACATCTTTTTCTATAGAAAATGTTCCGTAGAAATAGTGTATCGTAAATAATTTTTTCTACTAGAGTGTTCTTATTTGGCGGGCATGACAGTTTAGGTTACAAGAGGTTTCTTGCACTAATTGCCTGTTTGAGTGTCATAGGGTCTGCGTACTTTATGTCCATTCCTATAGGGATGCCGCAGGCGATTCGAGATACTTTTACTCCTTTATTGGTCAAAAGATCAGAGAGATATGATGCGGTGGCCTCTCCCTGGGCAGTGCTGCTAGTGGCAATAATTATCTCTTTGATGGGAGTCCCTTGTTTTTTGCCATTATCGATCCTTATTAGTAATTCATTGATCTTTAGCTCTTGTGGACCAATGCCATCCATGGGAGACAGGGCTCCATGTAGTACATGGTATAGTCCATTAAAAACCCCTGCCTTTTCAATAGCAACGATATCACCTGGGTCCTCTATGATGCAAATTAGGGAATGATCTCGCTTGTGGTCACTACAAATGGAACAGGGGTCATCCTCAGAAAAGGTAAAGCACATGGAACAGAGTTTAATGCGTTCATGCAGTTCTATAATAGATTGGCCAAGCTCCTTGGCCCTGTTTTGAGGCCACCTAAGAATCGTGAGAGCGAGGCGAGTCGCAGTCTTCTCTCCAATGCCTGGTAACATGGAGAGATTTTCAACCAGTCGTTGAAGGGCTGGGGGAAGGGCTTTTGAGGCCATACGCAAAATTAAAACATTCCAGGAATCTTTAGTCCGCCAGTGAGTTTTGCCATCTCTTGTTCAGTCATTTCTTTAGCCCTCTTCAAGGCCTCATTGACTGCTGCTACAATGAGGTCTTGAAGCATATCTACGTCTTCTGGGTCAACAACTTCTTTTTCTATGAAAATGGCCTGGATTTCTGGTTTGCCGTTGGCCACGGCTCTCACCATGCCACCACCAGAAGAGGCCTCTACAGTACGAGATTCGAGCTCTTCCTGTAATTTGGCCATCTTGTTTTGAAGTATTTGGGCCTGACGCATCATTTCTTTAATGTTTGGATTCATAGTATGCTCTCCATTGATTTTATTATTCCCTTATTCATGCAAATGCCGAGTTTACCGAAGATGCAAAAGAGATGGGGGCGACGGTACTCTCTCGGTACGTTGAGCCCACCGTAACGCACCAAATTCGGTAAAATCGGCAATCGCCGATGGGTGACGAATGCGAAAAGATTTTAACATGTTGGAAATCTCTTAAAAAGGCCATTGTTGCTACTGAATTAAAATATTGTAAGCTATTAATATAAAAAGAAAAAATATTTTTCGCATTCGCTGTATGGGATTCAGGTATTTTTTAAACTTGCGTAGAATAGTACTTCAATCTCCTATCTGTCAAGAATTGAGCTATTCAAAAAGTTTTATGTCTTCTACTTTAGCTCCAAATGTCTTTATGGCTTCTTTGACAAGAGGGTGGGCCTTTAAGGCCTCTCTGGCAGATAGCCTTTGTGAGACGGCATTTTTAGCGACTTTTTTTTTGTCCTTTGCCTTTGAGGCACTGGAACCATTGAGCTCAAGAGCAATTTTTTGACCAAAATACGATGTTGAATGTTGTTCTAACTCTTTCTTACATTTGGGATCCTTAAGGCGATTCTCCTGAAAGCTGGAGTTGCAAAAGATTCGTAAAATTCCATTATCGATTTCAAGTGCCTTTACTCTATCAAGGATACTCCAAAGAGGAGGGGAGACATTTTGAAGATATTCCATAAAGCCCTGAACATCTTTTTCTCTAGCTGGAGCATGGTCCACATTTGGGCGAGTAGATGGGGTAACCTTTTTTAGAGGAGTATCTGATGGGGCCTGCGAAGGTGTAGTCTTTGTGGGAACAGTCGACCTGGATGAATTGGTAGCTCCAGGAATAGCTGTGCCAAGGGCCATGGGGGGTGTTTGAGTATATTGGCCTGATTTCAAGACCCCCTCTAATTTGTCAATGACTGTATCGATTTTGACGATTTCTTTTAAGCGAGACATCCTAATGACTATAGTCTCTAACAAGATGCGAGGAGTACTGGAACGTTTTATGGCCTCAAGCGCGTTTGAGAGCATGTGTATTAGCTCAGATATTATTGCTGTATCAATCAACTGTTCATCTACGCCCTGAAGTTCATAGAGGGGATTAGAATATAGAGATTCGCCATCTACTCCCAACTCCTTAAATAACAAAAGGTCCCTCAAGAAGTACAACATGTCATGAGTGAGACGTTGGAGATCTCCTCCGAATCTATGGACTCTGTCTATGGTTAGGATGGCGTCTTTGGGATCTCCATTTAAGATGGCTACAACAATATTCTTTATTACGTCACCAGGAATAAGGCCTAGTGCCTCTGAGATTTGGTCCTTGGTCTTTGCGCCAAAGGCAACCACCTGGTCAAGAAGACTGAGGCTATCCCTCAGACTCCCCTGAGCCGCTTTTGCTACAAGGTCTATGGCCTGTGGCTCAAGACCCAGATTTTCTGCCTGGCAAATCCGTGTAAGGTGTTCACCAATCTCTTTGGGGGTAAGGAGTCTAAATTCATAGTGCTGGCATCTTGAGCGGATAGTGTCTGGTAGCTTTGATGCCTCAGTTGTGGCAAACATGAAATATACGTGGCTAGGAGGTTCCTCAAGGGTCTTTAGCAGGGCATTGAAGGCCTCTCGAGTGAGCATGTGTACTTCATCAATAATGTAAACCTTATATCGGCAGCGTACTGGCTGAAAGAGTATTGTTTCCCTAAGACGCCTGATTTCATCTATGCCCCTATTGGAAGCACCATCTATCTCTACTACGTCAACTGAAGCCCCTTGGGTGATCTCCTTACATATGCCACATTTATTGCACGGTTCTTTCGAAGGTCCATTTTCGCAGTTAATGGCCTTAGAGACTATGCGGGCAATAGAAGTCTTACCAACCCCCCTTGCGCCACTAAAGATGAGCGCATGGGCAAGGCGCCCCTGCTGAATGGCATTTTGCAGGGTGCGAGTAACATGACTTTGGCCGATAACTTCGCCAAAGGTCTGAGGACGCCATTTTCTGGCTAAAACAAGGTATGACATATTGGTTATTAAAAGATGATAGCCAGGCACCCCTGCGGCACACGAATGGCCCTACTACCGTTGCTTCCTTCCGGACCTGGCGGGGTTCGCAGGGTTTCGTTGCGCAGGACCCGGCTATCAAACCAGTATTTACTTATTTGGCGGAGAGGGTGGGATTCGAACCCACGGTACGCCTTGTGGGCGTACACACGATTTCCAGTCGTGCCCCTTCGGCCTCTCGGGCACCTCTCCGGATCATATGTGCATAATACCTATAACCTCTTGACCGCGAATTGGCAACCAAAACCTAAACCCAAATATGATGAACAAGGATGTTTTTTTGTGGCCTAGCTCAAAAAGACTTTAAAATCAGAGCTTGACGGTCAATAAGGCTTCAGCTAAAGAATCCATTGCACATGATGGGAATATCCGTGACGTTAGTTCGTTTTGTCTTTGTGGTACTGTTTAATTTGTTGGTGGGGGCGGGTTCAATCGTCAATGCCTCCTCTATATATGGCAGTATCCCCAAGGCCACCACATCAACATCTGTTACATCTTTTTCCATTCAAAAGGTACGTCCCGGAACTGTAATTAT
This sequence comes from Dissulfuribacter thermophilus, assembly GCF_001687335.1. NCBI lineage: Bacteria > Pseudomonadati > Thermodesulfobacteriota > Dissulfuribacteria > Dissulfuribacterales > Dissulfuribacteraceae > Dissulfuribacter > Dissulfuribacter thermophilus. The sequence continues at coordinate 401,763 of NZ_MAGO01000001.1, forward strand.
CACCTCTAGAGAGATTGAGGCACTTGGCGTTGAAAATTTAGTCGATCTTTTGAGGATAATCGGCGGAGCCAATGTGTATCGGGAAAATCCTTCTACAGTCAAAATTTCTTTTCCTGGCATACCAAACAGACTAGAGTTGACCCCTAAAATTCTTATCGACGGCATGGAGGTCACAGAGCTTTTTCTGGAGAGAACTCATTTTTACAATCTGCCTGTAGACGTCCAAGATATAGATAGAATCGAGCTTATTAAGGACGTTTTCTCAATTGAAAACGGTTATTTTTATGCCCAAGGTATAATCAATATTATCACTAAGCATCCGGAAAAATTGTCAAAAAACTTTATCAGCGCTTTGGTGGGTAGTCATCAGCTTCGAAAGGGCAGTTTTTCTACTGGAGGACATATAAAAGATGGGCTCTATGTCAAGATGTTTGGTGGTTACAGGGTCATTGATGAACTCCATAAAGATCGTCAAAATAATAGAAAGCAATTTGTAACCTTTGAGTCAGAGAAGTACCTTGCAAGTGGTAAACTCTTTTTAAAGGGCTCTATTGAGAAGGCAAAGGTCAATTTTGTTCAAGAATATGGTGAGAGACTTTCGTTAAAGGATTTGGAGTGGGAAATCCCGCTGAGGTATGAGGTCAGTGTAGACGACCTCCTCTTTAAATATTTTTTAATAAACTACAAATATCCCCTATTTGATTGTTCCCTGTATTATCAAGGACATTCTGGAAATTTTGTGCACAAGACAGCTGCTCTCACTACTGGTGAGTTCTCATCTAATCTCTTTAAATTTACTCTGAGAAAGAGATTTTTCGTAGGGAAACACAATATCCTTTCAGGCTCTGAATTCAGACACTCCCATGCATGGTTCAAATCTCAAGGTAGTTATGAAAGAGATGAGTTAATTTTGTTTTTAGAGGACGAAATTTTACTTAATGAAAATTTGATGCTCAAATTAGCCATGGGGCATAGGAGCACAACTTACGAGGATACGCAGTTGCCGTATATGGCCTATTTGACATACACGCTCAAAGAAAGAGGAATTAAGCTTCAGGCAGGGACAACAAAGACCTACAATGTTGTGCCACTGATCTACAAATATTTCACTATTGAAACTGAAGGCTACCTTCCATATGTCGCCATGATACCAAGCAAAGAGCTAGGTCCTGTGAAGATTTACAGTCATAGTCTCTCTTTTGAAAAGAGTTGGCAGAGATTTTCCTTAAGCGTAAATCTGTCATACAATAAACTATTTGATATCCTTGGTGCAAAAAGCGTGGCATTTGGCTTTTTCCCAAAACCTTTTTACAAGTTTACATTGGAAAACAAGTACGATGTCACTACTAACGTTATCAGTACAAATTTAAACTACAGGTTGAGAAATTCGGATTTCTTCTTAACCCATGTTTATCAAAATAAAATAGACGGCCACACCTTTGATAAAAGAGATCTTGAACTCCCTCACCATACCATTTTGGCAGGGGTTATGTTCAATGGCAAGCTATACAAGGGTAGTCTTACCCTTGAATATATTTCAGGCCTTGATTCGCTTACCACCAAGATCAGAGACGAATTTTTTGTAAATGCTAGCCTGAGTAGATCCCTGTTTAATGATAAGATGAAGTTTTCCATAACTGTAAATAATCTTTTCAATAAATCCTCTGGGACGCCATTTAGGGAAAGTAATTTTGGACGAGAAGCTTTTTTTTCCATTAAATACAATTTCTAGAAAAGTAGCGTCCTTGAGACTCTACTTTTTGTGGTTAGTAGCACTCGTAAATGTGCCTACTATGTTTTTATGCCAGGCCCTTGCCAATGGCACAATTCAGCTTTCTGAACCCACACACGAAGAGTGTCTCGTATTCCTCCAAGGCCTAAAGGTCTCTATGAAAGACTTCCGTTTTGTGGCCCCTGGTAAAGCAGGTATTGATGTCGCCAGCCCAACAATTGTCTGGGGGGCAAAGAGAAATTCAATAGAGGGCTTGAAGGGCAAATCACTTATTGTGTTGTTTACTGAAGCGTCGCTTCACAACCTGGAGAAGATCCCGAAGAGCAGCATCGTCTTTGTGATGGATATAAAATTTAGGGACAAGATCGGACTTGTAAGACGGCTCTTTCCAAGACCAGCCAGGATTGGGGTGCTTACAAGCGATAAGGAAATTTTTAAAGAGAGTAAGAATTATTCGGCAGTATTGGCTCAGTATGTTGTAGGGCCAGGCGAAGTACCACTGAGTTTTAGGGCGCTAATTGACAGGATAGATGTCTTTCTAGCAATTCCGGATCAGGTTGTCTTCAATTATTATTCTACGCTCTTTCTTTTGAGGGAGTGTGCGTTAAGTGGAATTCCGGTTATTGGCTTCAGCGAAGATATGTTTGAATATGGAGCGTTGGCCTCGTATAGAATTGATTTTTATAGGGAAGGTATGCGTATGGGGAGAATTTTTAAAAATTTTCTTTTAAATAGATGCCATGGTGGAGTGGTCTTTTTTCCCAAGAACTACAGGATAATCAAAAGAGATGACCATTAAACAGAAAATAGTCGCCATAGCAGCCTGTCTGTATTTGATTGGCAGTTTTTCTGTCATAGGTGTGGTGTTTGGCCTTTATGAAAAAGGCTTTATAGAGTCCAGGAAGGATCTTGGTCATCAACTCATAAAAAGTCTGGAAAAGGATCTTAAATTCGCCATTGTTTTGGCCAATAAGGACATGTTGGAGAAGTTATTGGCACCAATAAAGCGTCTGGCCTTTGTCGATTTCATCAGAGTTAAGGTGGATGGAAAGGACTATTTTTTAATGCCCAAGCATCTGGTTGACTCTGAGGTGACGGTAACAGAGACCATTCCCCTACAGGGCAAGAGAAAACAGAGCATATATTTCAACCATGACGGTCTAGTTGACAATGTTCAGATTGAACTGGGATTAAATCTAAATGAACTCAATACCATTAAAGCTAATTTTATTAGGCTCTCATTGATTAATTTTTTTATCGTTTTGATATTGTTAGTATTTGCCTTTAACTGGATTATCAGCAGGTTTTTGAGGCCACTTGATGATTTGAAGGATGCAATGCATCGGCTGTCTGCCGATGGAAAATATGGTCTCCTCGAGCTAAAAGGGCCAGATGAACTCATTCCGATAACTGACACCTTTAATGGACTTGTCCGGGCCATTAAGGAGCGTGATTCCGCCTTGAAAAAGAAGATAGAGGAATTAAAGGAAAAGATTGCCGAAATATCGTGTCTTAGATCTATGCTGGTTACTCGTGAAAAGCTTGCAGGACTTGGAACAGTTGCGGCAGGCATTGCCCATGAAATCAATAATCCACTTGCAGCCATAAGGGGGTACGTTGAACTTTTGTTGATAAGAGGAGACCTCAGCCAGGAGCAGACTGAGACCTTTGAAAAGGTGATACGCTATGTGGATAGGGCAGCTGATATTGTTAAACAGCTCAGTGTTTATTCAAGACGAAATAAAAGCAATGCAATGGAGTTGCATCTCATTGCTAAGATCATCGATGATGCCATCATAATGGCAAAACACGGCAAGATTTTAAAATTTGTCAATATTACAGGTGATTATATCGGTAAAGAATTTGTAATAAAGTGCAACTATAATGATATCATACAGGTATTTTTGAATCTCATCAAAAATGCCGTAGATGCCATGGATGGCCATGGCAATATTAATATCGATGTCTCTAAGGAGAATGGACAAATTGTAGTCTTGTTTTCAGATAGTGGCCCTGGCATTCCAGATGAGATGCGAGAAAAGGTATTTGATCCTTTCTTTACCACAAAACGAGATTCTGGCACTGGACTTGGTCTTTATATTTGTTATAGAATCATGACTGACCATGGAGGTATTATTGAGCCCTTAAAATGTTCAAAAGGAGCCTGTTTTAAGTTGACATTTCCCATATCTGATTCTTGTATAATGCACTGAGATTATGGAAAAAGGGAAGATTCTCGTAATTGAAGATGAAGATGGGATAAGAGAAGTTGTAAGTGAGGCATTACACCTTTATGGCCATGATGTCGCTGTTTGTCCTTCGGGAAGTGCTGCTCTCAAGAGGCTTCGGGAAGAAAGATTTGACCTTGTCATCACAGATCTTGTTTTGCCAGAGTGCGATGGTTTTGAGATCTTAAAGTACATTAATGAGCAGGGCATAAATACACCAGTTATTGTATTGTCAGGATATCTTGCAGGAGATGCAAAGGAAAAGGCCTTATCCCTTGGGGCAACTCAATATCTTCAAAAACCAGTATCTGTGAAAGAGCTCATTGACATAGTGCGGAGTTTCGTATAGCAGCCCCAAAACTCTTTTCAAATCTATTTCATGTAGTTGGTCTTGGAAATAAAAATGGCGGAGAGGGTGGGATTCGAACCCACGGTGCGCCTTTTGAGCGCACAGGCGATTTCGAGTCGCCCCCGTTATGGCCGCTTCGGTACCTCTCCGCGCCCAGTCCGTCTCATTTTGAAGAAGTTTTGGATGAGTTCCCTAGCCTCATCTTCCAGGACACCCCGGGTAATTGAGAGACGGTGATTTAATCTTTTGTCATCTACCAGATTGTAAAGAGACCCGCAAGCACCAGACTTGGGGTCACTTGCTCCAAATACTAATCTTTTCACCCTGGCGTGCAAGAGGGCACCTGCACACATGGGACACGGTTCTATAGTAACATACATTGTGGTCCCTGGAAGGCGATAGTTTGAGACCCTTTGGGCTCCATCTCTTAAAGCAAGGATCTCTGCATGAGCAGTCGGATCATTTTGATGGATTGGGCTGTTTTTGCCCATTCCCAGTATTTCTCCGTCTTCTCCTACGAGTACTGCTCCAATTGGCACCTCTTCAGAGGAGAAGGCCTCTTTTGCAAGGTCAAGGGCAATTTTCATGTAGTATTTGTCATCTCTTTTCATGGAAAAGTGTCACGACCTCCAATCGCAAGCGTTCCATGATACCATTTTCTTCAAAACTAAAATAGTCTCCTGGTCCACCTATTATGATGTGATCTAAAACTCTTATATCTAGTGCCATCGCTCCAAGCATTACCTTTTTTGTTGTTTGGAGGTCTGATGTTGAAGGCTCGATTCTACCAGATGGATGATTGTGTACAAGTATTATGCTCTTCGCTTTTTTATCAAGGGCAGTCTTTACAACCTCTCTAGGGTACACTGCTGTTCGATCAAGGGTCCCGGAAAAGAGTTCTAAGACCTCGATGATTCTATTGCTTGTATCTAAGTATAGGCCAATAAAAAACTCACGATCTTTGAAAGACAGGCTATGCCATAGATACTCAACTACATCCCTTGCGCATTGTACGTAAGATCTTTCAAGTATTCTTTGGCGTAAAAAACGTCTAGCAACCTCATGAACGAACTTGAGGGCCATGGCATTCTTGGGACCTACTCCCTTTACCTCCTGGAGTTCTTCAATAGAAGCCTCCAGGACCCCTGAGAGGGAGCCGAAACGCTTTAACAGTGCCCTCGCCCGTTCTTTACAATCTTGTCTTGGAGTTCCAAAGGTGAGGAGAAGCTCAATGATATCTGAATCTGTAAAGGACGCTATTCCATGCCTAAGAAACCTTTCTCTTAGTCTATCCCTATGCCCTTCTACCCTCTTTAGCCAATCTTTTTTGTTCATATTCATCTATTTTTTCTCAAGCATTTTCCTTAACCCTGAATAGTAGCATCCCTCCAATCAGGAAAAACGCCAATGTACTCAGGACTCCAGCCCTTGGATTATGGAAGATTCCAGTTGCTATTCCAAACAGGAATGGACCTATAAAAGAGGTCATTTTTCCTGAGAGTGTATAAAATCCAAAAAATTCTGCATGATTTCCTGGGGGAATGAGCCTTCCCATAAGGGAACGGCTTGACGACTGGTTGGGGCCCACAAATAGTCCAATGAACGTGCTGAAAAACCAGAGCCACCACTTGGATGGAGCAAGCGCCGCCCCAAGTGTTGCTAAAAATAGTCCTCCGATGGAGATGAGAATAGTATTTTTGGCTCCGATTTTGTCATCTATATGTCCGAAAAAAAATGCTCCGATTCCAGCAATAACATTAAGTGTTATGCCAAAGACCATGATATCTCTGAGAGACATTGAAAAGGTCCCTGCTGCATATACCCCTCCCATTGTGAAAACTGTTATCAAGCCATCATTATAAAAGAGGTGTGCCAATAAAAAGGTTACCATGTTGGAATTGCCTTTTAGTTTTAAAAAGCCGTTCATGAGTCGATGGAAAGCCCTTTTAAAGGATGAGACATTTAGGCTCATCTTTGATTCTTGTGGCGCCAATAAAAAAAGAGGCATACTAAAGATCAGCACCCAGGCTCCTACCAGTAAATTGATCACCCTGTATTTAAAATAGGGTCCCATCTTGTCATCGAGATGTGGGCCAATTGAATCTATAAAATAAAGACATAGCACAAGACCAAGTATTCCCCCAATGTAGCCAAGTCCCCATCCATAACCAGAAACCCTGCCAAAGGCATCCTTGGTGATTATCTCTGGAAGATAAGAATTGTATAAGACAATAGACAGCTCAATAAATAAATTCGCCAGCAAGACCAAAGACAGACATATATATACAGCTCCTTTAGCTTCAGGAGACACTAGGGCAAGAGTCGTTGTAAAGAATGCCCCAAGAACTGTCAGACATATAAATAGTATTTTTCTTATGCCTGTTTCATCTGATATGGAACCTATAATAGGGGCTAAAATTGCCACCAACAGCCCACTAAGTGCCATTGTTCTAGACCACAAGATGGTCCCTCTTTCAATGGAGGGTGCTACAGTTTGTATGAAATAGGCTGAAAATAAAAAGGTAATTACGATAGTAGAAAAGGCAGAATTGGCCCAATCATATAGACACCAGGCCAAGATCCGTTTTTGAACTACGATTTTCGAGAGATATTTTTTAAACATATTTTATGAGAATGGTTAAAGCTACTTTAACAATATAGGATTTCTTTTATTAATCAAATGATTGAGCATGCTCAGAGAAAAATAATCCCGGATAATGCCTCTTGTATAGAGTTGAATGCGAAAATATGAACTGAAGTGTTTGGGTAAAAAACATTTATGGACCCCAGGGCATAGAGGGTGACCTGGGGTCCGAACCATTAATGAGTTAGTAAGGAGGAGGAACTATTTGGGAGGGCGTATGGCAGAACCGATCCCAATTGGTATGACAATGATTAGGGGGAGCCTCTTCCTTAGCAAGGGGAGGAGGTCAAAAAGACAAAAATGAGGTTATAGTAAAGGGGTTTTAATGAATTGGCTATCAGCTTTATTTTCCTGTTTTTTTATCACGCGCACTTCATGGTTTTGTGAAATTTCAACGGAATCTACCTCGCTTTTATTTGTCTCAGTCTCTTGTTCGTTGATAGCGCCTTTGGCCTCTTTCATTGCACCGATATAGATCTCACAATTTTCACATTTATCGATTCCCTTGGCACAAGCTGTGCTGGCCCTTTCCCAACATGGAGTCGCCTTATTAACAAAGGCAGAACAATTGTCTCTGATATTTTGAGGACAGTTTTTGATCTCCCAACACGGAGATAGTTCAAGGAGTTTTTTTATTCCGGGGATACTGATTCCCTCATCGTGTATTAGCTGTCTCAAGCATTTTATCCATTCGATATCATCTTCTGAAAAATATCTTTTGTTCCCTTGGCGAGCTGGTTTTATGAGCCCTTCTTCCTCATAAATTCTTAGAGTCCTGGGGTGAACTCCGAGGAGTTTCGCAGCAACACTTATAGGATATATGGGGTCACTTTTATTGACGCTCATTTTAGCCGCCTATCCTTTAGGGTAATAATTATGTTATAGCGAATTACTTTTTTCTTGTCAAGAAAGAACATTTTTTGCTTGAAATAAGTATGTTTATTTTTGCTAAAATTGAGTTTTGTAACAAAAGTAACATTCTCATATAAAAAATCAAGATATAAAATCTAGTAATTTCAGTATTTTGCTTTAAATAAAAAATTTTAAAAAAAGTTTAATCTATCTTTTTAAGGAAAGAGGGAAATTTAAATTTTCAACATTTGGGTCAGCAGATCTCTCAAAGGTCTGGGTTAAGCTTTGACAAATAGTCCGATAGTCTCTGCATGGCTAGTATGGGGGAACATGTCGCAGATCCGTACCTTCTTCAACTGGTACCTTCCTTTTTCCCAAAGGAGACCTGCATCTCGGGAAAAAGTTGATGGATTGCAGGACACATATACAATTCGATCAGGTCTTAGCTCTAGGGCCAAGAATTCACACAATTCCTTAGCCCCTGATCTTGGTGGGTCTAGGAGGACCTTATTGGGTTTTGGATCAATTTTTAATAGAGAGTCTAAGTCCTTAGTGAGATCCATGCTGGAAAAGATTACATTTGAAATGCTATTTAACCGGGCATTGTGAGTAGCCCTTTCTACCATACTGGCTTCTCCCTCGATTCCACGAACCTGTTGGGCTTTTTGGGCTAAAGGAAGTGAGAAGTTTCCAATTCCACAAAAGCAATCTATGATAATGTCCCTATCATCCAGTTCCAAAAATTCAATAGCACAGTGAATGAGTTTTTGGTTCACTATCCGGTTAATTTGGATAAAATTACCAGGGCTAAATTCCAATCTTAGATCAGGAGAGTTGAGTTCATAGTAGGGGACTATCCCTGAGTCCAATAGTGGATGAATTGTTTCAGGGCCTCCTGGTTGAAGATAGAGGAAGACCCCGGTGTTTCTTTCAAAGTCGGTCAGGATGTCTAAATCGTCTCTACTAAGAGGTTCTAGATGACGTATAACAAAAAAATTCCCGTTGTCTGCCCTGTATACTTCTATTTGGGGAATGCGATCTGGAATCGACAAAGATCCAATTAGTTGTTTTAGGTCAGGTATTAGGTCTGATATGTCGGGTTCGAGGATGACGCAGGCATCCATGTCCTGTATATAATGGGAATTACGTTCTCTAAAGCCTACCAGTACACCTCCTTTTTTGGGGACAAGTCTTATGCCAAGCCGCGCAGATCTTCTATATCCACATACTGGCCCAGTAATTGGAGGAAGAGGATTAATGGATTTTAGATTGCCGAATTGATCGAGCTGTTTCACTAGAGTTTGTTCCTTAAATTTTACCTGAAAATCCGGTTTGACGTGTTGAAGTGTACATCCGCCACAGCTTCCAAAATATGGACAAGGGGGGACATTTCTCTGTAAAGATGGTTCTAGTACCTCTTCTGTAATCCCTTCAGAAAACTTGGACTTTATTTTTAGGTATCTAAAACGCACTCTTTCTCCTGGGAGTGCTCCGAAGATGAAATGGACCTTGCCATCGATTCGAGCGATACCCCTGCCATCGTGAGACAGTGCCTCAATAGTTGCTTCAAATAATTCCTTTGGTATTGATCGTTTTCTCTTCGCCATTTTGTCACAAAAAGTCGTTGGTTATCTGTTGTCAATTTTACAGTGAAAATACCCGTTGGGATAATTCGCCTAATATAACAGGTAGAAGGCAGAAGGTAGAAGGAAGAAGCAAGCCCTGCCTGTACAAAAGCCAGAGGCCCTACCTTCTACCTCTCTTCAGCTTCTGCCTTCTTCCTTCTACCTTCTCCCTATTCTTATTTTCATCCACGAGGGTGACGAATTCGTTCGTCATGAAAGTTTGGGTTAAAAATCTCTTTTTCACTGATCAAGATTAATTTTTTTGCTGAGAAATGCAATTTGAGATTTGAGTTTTTTGTTGGATTTGTTATTTCTATCTTATGCTTGCCCAGATCAAATCATCTGTCCTTACAGGTATTACTGCCCACCCTATATTGGTCGAAGTAGATGTAGCACATGGGCTTCCGGGCTTCCACATAGTTGGTCTTCCAGAAGGGGCTGTTAAAGAGAGTCGGGAAAGGGTCAGGAGTGCGATAAAAAATTCTGGCTATGAATTCCCTACAAAGCGTATCACTGTAAATTTGGCACCTGCAGACATAAAAAAAGAGGGTGCAGGTCTGGATCTGCCCATTGCCATTGCAATCCTTTGTTGCACAGGGCTCCTACAGGAAGAACGCCTCAAGGGTACGATATTTCTTGGAGAGCTATCTCTTGATGGTTCCCTTAGGAAGACGCGCGGGGTATTGCCCATTGCCCTTGGGGCAAGAGAATGGGGCGTTGAGGAAATAGTAGTGCCCTTGGAAAATGGAAGCGAAGGTGCGATAGTTGAGGGGCTTTGGGTGAGGGGTGCACAACATCTAGCAGAAATCGTAAGGCATTTTAGAGGTGAAGCAGAGATTGAGCCCCAGATCGTCAATTTAGATGAGCTTTTTACCAAAAAAGGCCGCTATCCTTACGATTTTTCAGAAGTCATTGGCCAGGATCATGCCAAGCGGGCCCTTGAAATAGCTGCCGCAGGAGGCCACAATTGTCTTCTAAGTGGTCCTCCAGGGTCTGGAAAGACCATGCTTGCCAAAAGGGTTCCTACAATTTTACCCAAAATGACCCTTGATGAGGCCCTCGAGACAACGTCAATTCACAGTGTAGCAGGTATCTTGCCCTCAGATGTCCCTCTTATTACAGAACGCCCTTTTTGTTCCCCTCACCATACTATCTCAGATGCAGGCCTTGTGGGCGGGGGGCAGAATCCCAGACCCGGTCAAGTTAGCCTTGCTCACAATGGCGTTTTATTTTTAGATGAATTACCTGAATTCAGGAAAAATGTCCTAGAGGCCTTGAGGCAGCCCATGGAAGATGGGGTGGTCACAATTTCTAGGGTGCAGTCCTCTGTGGTTTATCCAGCGAGATTTACACTGGTTGCTGCACAAAATCTATGCCCCTGTGGAAGGCTAGGAGACCCCAGAGGTGGGTGTCTTTGTACGCAGGCGCAGATCCTCAAGTATCAATCCAAGGCTTCTGGACCGCTTCTAGATAGAATCGATCTCCATATCGAAGTTCCACAGGTCCCATTTGAAGACTTAAAGGAAAGTGGGCAGACTGAGACTTCTGAAAAGATGAGGGAGAGAGTGGAGGCCGCACGTTCAATCCAACAAAGACGCTTTAGAGGTACAAATATTTTTTCTAACTCCAGAATGGGGCCAAGAGAAATCGAAGAATTTTGTAACCTCAATAATGATGATATGACCTTTTTGGAAACAGCTGTCTCTAAGCTTGGCCTCAGCGCAAGGGCCTATCATAAGATATTGAAGGTAGCGCGGACAATTGCAGATCTTGACGATTCCAATGACATAAAAAGATCCCATCTCGGAGAAGCAATGCAATATAGGTCTTATGGGGACACAAGATTCTGGCAATAAGACCTGGGATATTACCCTCATTGGTACCATCCACCTCTTTGAAGAGTCAGAAGAAAAACTTCATAGCCTACTTGAAGAGTTAAGCCCCAAAGTCATTACTGTGGAGATTAGCAGTTTTTCAGTGGAATTTAGGAGACAGAGACAAGATATTTGGGCAAAGAAATTGGAAAAGGCCCTTTCGGATCTCCCAAAAGAACTTCTTGATTGTCCAAAGCTCGAACTCTTAAGAAGACAGATAAATACTCCGTATGAATGGCGTGTGGCCCTGGAATATTCATCCCAAAAGGGGGTGCGACTCCTTCCAATAGATGTTGGAGATTTGTCCCGGTATGAGCTTCCAACCTGGGAACATGAATTGTTGAGTCGCAAGAATATAGAGTACATTTCAAAAAATATAGATTTAAAGTCTGTTACGGAACATTTCGCCAGATTGAAAAGGGAAGCGGAGCACTTACTGGAGCAAAAAAATAGTTACCCAATGGCATTACATCCGCTTTCCTGGTTAAAAGATCCTTTTTGGACACAAAGGGAAATAAAGCTTGCCAGGCGTTTGTTTAGAGTCCTCAGGGTTTGCAAAGAGGTAGTGCATATTTCCGGTTGGATGCACCTGGTTGAAGGTAGTCCGTGGAAGACCCTTATAGATCATTTAAGGGAAGGCGGGGCAAGGATAGAGGTAAAAATGGCATTTTAATCTAAAAGGTCACGCACAGCCTTGGCAAGACTTGACGGGCTAAAAGGTTTTTGAAGTAATTTCGCAATACCCAATTCCTTTGCCTTCTTTTCATCTATAGATTCACTGAAACCAGTACACACTATAATGGGAGTATTGGGGCTCATCTCCGAAATGGCCTTTGCCAATTTATCACCTCTCATTTTGGGCATAGTCATGTCCGTGATTACGAGATCGAATTCATTGGGTTCCTCTTTAAATGCTTTTAAGGCCTTCTCAGGGTCAGTAAGGCCTACTACATTATAAGTCAACTGACTGAGCAAATCTTTTGCAAATTCCACTATTGTGTGGTCGTCGTCTACAAAAAGTATTCTTTCATGTTTTCCTGTTAGCAGGACTCTGTCTGGATCAAGTGTTTCAGTTTCACTGTGGTCTACACAAATATAAGGAAAATATAGGAAAAATTCAGTCCCTTTTCCCACCTCACTTTTTACCTTGATTGCTCCATGGGATGAAGTGACAATACCGTGTACCACAGAAAGCCCAAGTCCTGTCCCCCTTCCATGTGCTTTAGTGGTGAAGTAAGGTTCAAAGATCTTGGTTAGATTTTTTTTATCTATCCCTATACCTGTGTCCTTTACAAGGATTTCTACATACGTTCCCGCAGGTAGTGGTGGATCGATCTCTTTATTCATCTCTTCAAAGCTCACCTTTTTTATCCTCACTGTAAGCACTCCACCATCAGGCATGGCATGTTGGGAGTTTACGCAGAGATTCATTAGTATTTGGTGAATTTCTACTGGATCTGCCAGGATGGTGGCATCTTGACATTCAATTTCTTGGGAGATTTCAATGCTCGTGGGAATTGCGGCCCTGAGGAGTTTTAGGGTCTCCTTGGCAACAGGAACTATATTTAGTGGTCTATGTTCCTTAGTCGACTGTCTGCTAAAGGTCAAAATCTGTTGTACTAGATCCTTGGCCCTTTTTGAGGCAGCTTGTATTTCTTTAATATAAGTTTTTAGTTTGCTGCCATCAGGAACTAGACATTCACAGAGTTCAGCATATCCGATTATTGGCATAAGTATATTGTTGAAATCATGAGCAATACCTCCAGCCAAAGTCCCTATCGCCTCCATCTTTTGGGCCTGACGTAGCCGATTTTCAAGCTCAATCTTTTCAGTTACGTCTTCTTTCAATGCCAGAAAATGGGTTATGTTTCCGTCTGCATCGAGGATTGGGCTAATAATGACATCTTCGTGGAAGATCGTTCCGTCTTTTCTCCTGTTGATGAACTGCCCAGTCCAAACCTGTTTTGATTTGATTGTAGCCCATAGGTCACGGTAGGTCTCTTGAGGAGTCCTGCCGGATTTTAATATCCTTGGAGTTTTACCAATCACTTCCCCAGGTGTATACCCTGTTATCCGGGTAAAAGCTGGATTTACGTATTCAATAGTTCCTTTTCGGTCTGTGATGACCACCGATAGAGGACTTTGTTCAATGGCAATAGAGAGTTTTCTTATCTGATCCTCTGCAATATGTTGCTCTGTTCTATCTCTGATTATGCCAAGTATGCATTTTCTCCCTTTGTATTCAAGTATGCTTAGACTCGCTTCACAATAGAGTTTTTCCCCCTTCTTTGTGATTCCTATGAAATTGCAGAGTCCTCTTTGAGAATCAGATCCCTTTTTAATTAGATCCATTTTGGAGCGTACATTGTTTCGGCTTTGTGAGGCAACAATTGTTAAGACGTCGACACCATTGGCCGTTATCTCTGAAACATCATAACCAAACATTTCAATAAATTTTGGATTTACGAATTCAAATTTCCATTCATTCTCAAGAAATATGGCATCGTTAGAATGATTGACTAGTTCCTGATATCTTTTTAGAAGCTCCTTCTCTTCAGTAATGTCCCTAAAGATCGACAAGAAGGCATTTTCGCCATTAAATTTAATAGGGACTGAATTGACCTCGATTTCACGCTCTCTTCCATCAATGGTGATGAATTTTTGCTCCATGGGCCCAGGCGATTTACCTTGTACAAGGCATTTTAATCTTTTCTGTACGATTTCAAGAAATTTTGGATGTACAAACTCAAGAAGATTTCGGCCAAGTACTTCTTTTTTATCCTTTGCCCCTGAAATCCTCAATGCATAATCATTTATGTATTGAATTCGAAAATCTTTTACGACCACCATTCCTATGGGGGCATACTTGATCAGTGATTGAAATTGCTCTTTACTCTCTTTTAGGGCATTTGAGGTCTGTTTATTCTCTTCGATCAGCCTTTTTTTCTGGAAAGCCGACTGGATAGAAGGCACAAGCATGGAAAGATTTTCCTTTATACAGTAATCCCATGCCCCTGCCTTCATACATTCCACTGCTGTGAGTTCATTTATGGAGCCAGTAACGATTATGAATGGAAGATCTGGATCAAATTCTTGGACAATTTTTAGGGCATCTAGCCCTGAAAACCTTGGGAGTATGTAGTCACTGAGTACAATATGAGGCCTAAATTCTTCTAATGAACTTTTTAGCCCATCTTCATCTTCCACAACCTGGAGTTCAAAAGGAGAGCCCAGTTTTTTTAGTTCACGTTTTATCAGTTCTACATCAGATGGTAGGTCTTCTATTAAGAGAATGCGCAAGTCTTTTTTCATTTACTTGTTCACTTATTTAGTTCCAACTTTCTGGAATTTCATTTAAAATGACCCAGTAAAGCCCTAGATTCTTAATGCATTCCATAAATTCTGCGAAGTCCACTGGTTTCTTTATATAGCTATTTACCCCTAGCCTATAACTCTCCACTAGATCCCTCTCCTCTTTTGAGGAGGTCAGAACTACCACAGGAACCATCTTAGTGCTCTCATCACCTTTTAATTCTCTCAATACTTCAAGGCCATCTATTTTAGGAAGTTTCAGGTCGAGAAGTATCAATTTGGGCCGTTCATGTTTAGAGTGTCCTTCATATTTGCCCCTTGAAAATATGTAATCAAGAGCATCTTCTCCATCACGAAGGACTATTATCTTATTTGTGAGATTATATTTTTTAAAGGCCCTAAGTGTAAGTTCAATGTCATCAGGGTTGTCTTCAATAAGGACGATATCAACTGCTTCATTAGGCATTACCCACCTCCTTTTTGTTATTCGTGGATAGAGAGTGTAAAATAAAATACGGTTCCGCGGTCTTTTTGGCTTTCAGCCCAAATTCTTCCTCCGTGACGATTTATTATCCTTTTAGCAATGGATAGTCCAATCCCTGTGCCCTCAAAGTCATCTACAGGGTGGAGACGCTCAAATATTTTGAAGAGTTTGTGTGCATAGCGCGTATCAAAACCAACTCCATTGTCTCTTATATAATAGACAACCTCTCCAGAATCTAGGGTCTTTGATCCCAATTCAATCTTTGGGACATCTCTTTTAATGCTGAATTTAACTGCGTTAGAGATTAGATTATAGAGGACCTGACGTATTAGTGAGGGGTCGCCCTGGGCCGGAGGCATTTTTCTAACTACAAAATGTATACGTTCTCTGTCTGGGCCTGAGGTGATTTCATAGAAGACTGATTTCGCAAGGGCTTCCATATCTATGTCTGTGATGTTCATCTCTTTTCTGCTCAACCTGGAAAACCTTAAAAGATCATCTATTAATTGTCCCATTCTCCGGGTATTTTTTCTAATAATTCCTATTAGCCTTTTGGCCTCATCATCTAATTTGGGGCCATATTCTTCTTGAAGTATGTTGGAAAAGCCATCTATGGCCCTGAGTGGGGCCCTTAGGTCATGTGAGACTGAATAGGTAAAAGATTCAAGTTCCTTATTTACCTCTAAAAGTTTTTTTGTCCTCTGTTTGACAATGGCCTCTAATTCTGCCTCATGATCCCTAAGTTTCTTAATCAAAAGGGCATTTTTGATTCCAACCGCTGTTTCATTGGACAGAGTCATTAAAAATTTCTGTTCCTTTTTGAAATCTTGTTGTTCAAAAGAACCAATGACAATGAAACCAAGCAGAGTCCTGCTATGAATGAGGGGAAGAATGGCAGTGGATTTTAGTCTTATTTCTTCACAGTCAGCCTTCGGACAATCTAAAAACTCTTTAAGATTTTTTAAAAATATGGGTTCACATGGTTGATTTTTTATTTTACAAAGAGCTTTTTTGAGGTAGTGGATTAGGCGGGTACATAATGTATAATCCGAATTTGAAATATGGCTGCAAGCAAGATTAAAATATCCTTGTTCTTCAATGAGAAAAAGGAGCCCGACATCGGGGCTAATCGCCTTCCTTATTACCTCCAAGGCCCCATTGGCAATATCTTCAACTGTGAGCGAACTATTGATGCTGGCACTGATATCATAGAGAAACTGTAATTCCCTCAGTCTCCTCTCAAGCTCTCGTTCTGCCTTTTTTAAGGGGGTAATATCTGTTGTGGCAACAAGGGCCAGGTAACGGGAAAGAGAGTCTTGGTCTTTTGTCTTTTTCCATACTAATCTCAGCATGATATCTTTGAAATTTCCACGGAGAGTTCTGATTTCTGCCTCTGATTCAAACTGTTCTATCCCCTTTGCAAGGGCAATGATTTCTTTTTTGAAAACTTCGTATGATTTCTTTGTGAAAATATTAGTCAATCCCTCAAGGAGTTCTTCTTTGGTGTTGGCCTCATGTAGATCTAGTGCAGCCTTGTTTACGTCCAAGATTTTAACACGCCTTGCACACTCTTCTAAGGCATCTGGATGGGAGTCAAGATAAGCACTAAGGTCCTCAACTCTCATTCCAGAAGAAATGAGGTCTTTTAAGTAGATCATAAGATCAGTAAAATCTTCTTCCCAAAGGGGAACAGGGGAGTTTTCAAAGAGATGCCTAAAGCGTTCTTCACTCTTTTCAAGGGCAAAATAAGCCTGTTTCTTTTCTGTTATGTCAAGAACAGTCCCAACTGATCGTACTGGATTGCCTTCATCGTCATAAAAGGTTTCACATTGTTCTTGCACCCATTTTATCCGGCCATCAGGCATGACAAGCCTGTGTTCTATATTGTAGGGTCTCCTATGCTTAACAGAGTCTGTATAGGACTTGTCTACAAATTCCCTGTCTTGGGGGTGAACGGTGTTTAAAAATGCCTCATATGTCGCCTCAAACCTATCTTTTGGGATCTCGAATATTTGGTAGATCTCGTCTGACCACGTAAGCCTGTTTTCTTTGATGTCAAATTCCCAGCACCCTACATGGGCAATGCGCTGGGCATCATTTAGCATCTTCTCTCTTTTTTTTAGTGTCTCATGAGTTCTTTTGATCTCATCAATATTGCGGGCCACAGAAAGGATATGAGGCTTTCCCTGAATAGTAATGAGATTCGCGGAGATTAACCCTGTAATTACGGTCCCATCTTTTAACCGGAACCGCGCTTCCATGTTTCTTATATAACCATCCTGTTTGAGGGCGGTTATGAGACGTTCTCTATCATTCGGATTGGCCCAAATATTAAGTTCAATAGTGGTCTTGCCTATTACCTCTTCTCTAGTGTATCCAGTATTGTCGCAAAAGCCCTGATTAACCTCTATGTAGAGACCGTCCTCAAGCCGATTAATGCACACTGAATCGGGATTAGTGTAAAATATCGTCTTAAACCGTTCTTCACTTTCTCTTAGTCTCTCTTCTATGGCCTTTTGTCTCGATATGTCTGTCCACGTACCAATTATCTTAATCGTGTCTTTTTCCCCATCTTGGATAAGGGTTAGTTTGTCGTATATCCAAATATATGTTCCATCCCTCTTTTGAATACGATATTCATGTTGGAGAACTCCCTTATCCAGCAAGATTGCCAGATTTTGTTCTATTCTTTCCCTGTCTTGGGGATGGATGTGGGTTCGCCACCACATGGGATTTAGGGCCTCTTGTGGAGTGAAACCAAGGATTCTTTCAATATTTTTACTCATCCAGATAGGGATAAAATTTTCTCCTCTATACTCTACCATGTAAATTACTGCATCTACTAGGCAGAGGTTGCGCTCTATTTCATCTGGAAGGATTCGTTTTTTCATAGATATTTTTTGTTATATTTTGCTTATAGAAATCACTGGTTGAGTTTCTGGTTGCCTTTAATGAGGTAAATAAATTGTATCACAAAAAATTGATAAAGGACAAATATATATTGAGAAAATTTATGAATGTTATGGTTTTGTGTGAGAAATTTTGAATGAAAAATCTCTAATATTTTAGAAGATTATGTCGCGCTTAATCAAAGCTGCCTGAAGATGAATATTCAGATAGAGCTTCTAATTCTTATATAAAGCGTCTCAGACAATCAAAACTGGACCCTTCTAAGGGGCTAGCTCGATGCCTTTGATTTTAATTCCCAGTCAAAACTGAACCAAAAAAATTTTGGATCCTCAGAGCCTAAGATTTATCTTAGAAAAAGAAAACATAACTTGCTGTCTCAAGAGGAGATGATGTTTACAAAAAACTTTCAGGGAACTCGTCCCATTGGACCTCTTTATTATTGATGAAATAGGCTTTAAGAAGGTTCCTCAAGACGCTGTGGATGAGTTCTTTGAGACAGAAAAAAGACGTCATGAAAATGGACCAAGTGGGGATTTTTTTAGGGCCCTTATCTGAGGAATTGACAGGGCCTTTAACAATCTTCGAGGAAGCCTCAAATAAAGAGTGATGGAAAATGAATAGAAGCCCCCGATAGAAAGACATAAAAACATCGAAAAGAGAAATTTTTTTTTGACTTGCCTCTATGGTAATATTGCCGCATCACAAATTCTAAGGAGGGGAGCAGATGAAACAAGTACATTTCTTTATTTTTTTTCTCGTAGCGTGCATCATGTTGACCTGTCAGGCGTTCGCCGGGTCATATAATTACATTTCGGCCGAGGCATTGAAGGCCAAGCTGGAAAAAGGGGAGCCCGTCATTATAATTGATATCCAAACCAAGGAAGATTTTTCCAGACACCATCTGCCCGGGGCGATTGCCACACACGCATATCCTGTTAAGACAGTTCAGGACAAGGCAAAGATTGACGCTGTATTGGACCGTATCAGGAATGGAAAAGGTCCTGTGGTAATTGTATGCCCACGCGGTGCTGGCGGCGCACAAAAGACCTTCGACCACCTAATAGCCAGAAAGATTCCTGCTAATCGGCTCTTTATTCTCAAAAATGGCCAGGAGGGCTGGCCCTATCCTGAATTTGTGGAAGGCAGATAACCCGATACATAATCCCGGATTATGCAGGGATCATCCGACTAATGAGTGTGTTAAAGTGTTTCAATCTCGCCAGTGCAGAGTGCACTTAAAAATCCTCATTTAGTTAAGACAATGACATCCTCTCCTTCCTTTAGGAAGGGGAGGATGTCAACTTTGAGGGAGAATAGCCTCCTAGTTCAAGCCTTATTTGGTCTAAAGCCTGTATCCAAGCCTTTCCTTGGATTTGTCATGTAAAGCTGGCCTATTACCTATTTTGGAAAGTTCAAAAATGCCAGATAGCTTTCTTTGTATGACGCAACTTACCTAAAAAATTTACCTTAGCCAGAATTTTTCTGCCTGCTCCTTAAACCGGGGGCTCTACTGCAAAAAGGATATTTTATTTTATGATACCTTTGGTTAGGATGCGGATCTTCTTGCCTTAAAGCTCGATGATGCACTAACGAGGACCAGAAAAGGGGATTAGTGAGGAAACGAGATAAAGGAAAGAGAGAGTAAGAAGACCATATTTAACCTAACTGGAGGTAGGACTATAAATGAAGAGCTTGAAGGCGTATTAAAAATGGTGAAAGCAGGATGATGAGTATTTACGTATGAAGACAGAGGAAAAAAATTTATAATTAGCGGCATAGAAGTTAAGGTCATTAAAAAAAACATCAAGAACATTAATCTTAGCATTCACCCCTTAGACGGTAGGGTTAGGGTATCTGTCCCCCTTTATCTTGGAGACGATGCCATACGATTGGCCGTTATAAAGCGACTTTTTTGGATAAAAAAATGTAGGCAGAGGATCGAAGAGAAACCACGCCAGGTGCCAACAAATATGGTTGACGGTGAAACTCATTACTTCCTAGGAAAACGTTATTTGCTCAGAGTGTTTGAGGCGGCGACAAGGCCGAGGATTGAAGTGAATGGTAACTATATCCATCTATTTATAAGGCTAGGTACTGGAAGAGAAAGGCGCATTTTTATATTCAACGAATGGTATCGCAGCCAGTTGAAATAGTTACTTTCTGAGATGATTGTAAGATGGGAAGCAAAGATTGGTGAGAAGGTCAATGCATGGGGTATAAAACGCATGAGGACCAAGTGGGGAAGCTGCACCCCAAGGGCAAGGAGGATTTGGCTAACCCTCGAGCTTGCCAAGAAAAAAACTGTACTGATTGAATATGTTCTGGTCCATGAAATGACCCACTTCCTGGAACCGTCTCACAATGAACACTTCAAAAGCCTAATGGATAAATTCCTGCCCAAATGGCGATCTTATACGGAGGAGTTAAATAGCTCGCCATTGACAATGTGGCAATGATTTGCCATTTTGGGTTTGGTCGTTTGTGAAGGACCCAGAATTCCAAAAATCTCCTCCTTATAATGGAGATGGTTGTGGAGGGTTCAAGTGGGCCGACATTGACCTCCAAAATGAAATTATCCATGTAAAAGATCCAAAATCGGGAATTTCAAGGCCTGTTTACATGACACCACAAGTAAAAGATATGCTCCTAGAAAGATTGCCTGAGAATGTTGACTTATCCTCCCTTATTTTTCCTGGCAAAAACGGCAAAAAGAAAAAGCTAATTTCTAAGACTTTCTTTCGTATAGTGCATAAATTAGGCTTTAATGACGGCATTACAGACCCACGGGACAAGGTTGTATTCCATACTCTACGGCACACATTTGCTTCCTGGCTTGCAATCAAGGGAATACCTATTTATACGATTAAAGAGCTAATGGGGCACAAGAGCCTTGCTAATGACCGAAAGATATAGCCACCTAATACCAGACCAGAAACGTAAAGCCGTGGAGGGAATAGGAAAAGCCTTCCAGGACGTTACAGAAACAGAAAAGTCAAAAATAGTGGAACTCAAAAGGTTTGCAAGAAAGTAATTTTTAATGACAACTTACGATAAACGCCTCGAAAGGATTAAAAGAAACCCCAAAGATGTGAAATTCACAGATCTTGTGTCCATTCTGCTTCACTACGGTTTTGTTGAGGTAAGATCAAAAGGCAGTCACAGGATATTCAAACATCCCTCATGGAATGGTATCCTTACATTGCAAGAAATAAGAGGTAAGGCCAAGCCTTATCAAGTAAGACAGGCTATTAAGGCCATAGAAGAGGTGAAACATGAAAACGAATGAACTACCATACCCAGTAGTTGTATTCTACTCAGATGAAGATGAAGGTTATATTGCCACAGTACCAGACCTAAAAGGATGTTCGGCTTTTGGCAATACACCTGATGAAGCCCTAAAGGAAATAAAAATAGCTATGGAGCTATGGATACAAACCTGTAAAGAATCAGGAGAACCACTACCTGTACCTTCAAAGATGGCCGCATAAAAAAGCCCGAAACCATGCCTTGCCTTGCCATGAAGTTTCGGGCTGAACAAAGTTGTATATGCCTGAAAAAAACGCTACTCAACCACAAGTCCAACTACCCAGTGATAATAATTTATATAAAGGATTCTACGAAGATGCCTTAAGGGAAGCTATGCCTCCTGAAGTCGGTAAAGAATTTGATGAAAGAATATTCGATGCCTATTGGGATTATTGGTGTGAGGTGGTCCCCCTTTTTTGACAAGTGGTATTGTTCGCTTTCACTGTAAGGAGTAACAAGTAACGTAGTGAAAGGAGACAACAGATGGCAAGGAAGAAGTACAGCTCAGAGTTCACGGCCAAGGTTGCTATGGCAGCTATTAAGGGAGAAGAGACCACCAATCGGATAGCTTCGAGGTTTGGGGTTCATCCTGGGCAGATGAGGCAGTGGAAAAGGCAGATGCTAGCAAATGCCTCTGTGGTATTTGACCACTCTCAGAGGAAAGAAAAAGAGCAGCAGGTCCTTCTGGACCAGCTCTATCAGAAGATAGGACAGCTAAAAGTGGAACGGGATTTTTTAGCCAGAAAGTTCGGTCTTCTGTGAGCCAGAAGAAGAGAAAGGCCATGGTTGAACTGGACAATCAAGAGATCAGTCTTACCAAGCAATGCTTTTTGCTCAGTATTAGCAGATGCTCTTTGTACTATAAACCCAAGCCCTGATGAAAGCCATTGATGAACAATATCTTAAAACACCTTATTACGGGAGAAGACGAATGCGTCATGCCCTTAAAAAGAGGGGATACCAAGTGAGTGAAAAGAAGGTCAGGCGCCTCATGCAGCTCATTGGATTAAGGGCAATAGCTCCTGGTCCTTTACCAGCATAAAGGCTCCTGAGCACAAGGTCTATCCCTATCTGCTTAGGGATTCGAAGATAACCAGGTTCAACCAGGTCTGGAGTTCGGATATCACCTATATCCCGATTATGGGCAATTTTATGTATCTCTGTGCAATTATAGACTGGTACAGCCGTAAGGTAGTAGCCTGGAGCTTGTCGACTACCCTTGATGCCGAGTTTTGTGTTTCCTGCCTGGAAAGGGCCATAGCTCGATATGGAGCTCCTGAGATATTCAATTCGGATCAGGGCAGTCAAATTACCAGTGAAGGGTTCTTAAAGATACTGGAGAAAAACAAAATCCGGATTAGCATAGATGGGCGTGGCAGATTCCTGGACAATATTTTCATCAAGAGGCTTTGGCGTTCGCTGAAGTATGAACTTATCTATATTCAGGAGTTTGCCTCAGTGCCTGAACTCCGTAAAGGGTTTATGACTTGGTTCGAATCTTACAAAGAGAGATTTCATCAGGCTATTGGTTATCAGCCCCCTGATGGGATCTATGAGCTAGATAAGGCAGCATGATAACACCAGCAAAGGAAGCGAACATAAAATCACAAAAGTGCTGTACAAAAAATGGGTACCACTTCAATTCTACCTTCCAAGAGACTATCTAGTTCCTATTGACAATAACTATTGCACTTAGCGGTTTCATCTATGATTCGCTTGATGGAGGAAACCTACGTGGATACCTGCCTAAATCCTTGTTTTACCAGATTAGTTAACCCCTTGAAATTACTGGAGCCGGCAATCGGACTCGAACCGATGGCCTGCTGATTACGAATCAGCTGCTCTACCAACTGAGCTATGCCGGCTCTCAAGGGAACAAATTCAAGTTAAATTATTATCATAGCCAGTTATCTGGTTCAAGGCCTCTTAGGGTTCGGCCTCTATCATTTCACCCTCTGCAAATTGTTCTCTAAGTTCAATGACTGGATCCCCAAAAAACGTAAATCTCAGCCAGTCTATTGCAAGGTCCAGCATAGCATAGTCGTCTTCTTTTGCCTTTTGAAGGCGTTCTTCGGGAATTACATAAATATCGAGGAATTTCGATTCGAACACAAATCTTCTAAAGCTGTCAACATTGTAACAGCCTGTAAAAAACATCTGTTTTGTCTTTTCTTGAATGGTGACAAATGGGCCAAGGGACTTTCGTCTGAGAATTAGTTCAGTCCATCCTTTGTTGACCTCTTCAAATTCATTTATGCCCTGACTCTCAAGCCACTGGCCAACAGTAAGTTCTTCTCCCAGATCATGTCCCATACAGTGAGGTTCTTTTACAAGAGCAAAAAACTTTTCATCCTGTGATTCATCGAGATTGTGGAATACCCCTGATGCAATGGGATAGTACCTACAGGTGAGGGGACGGTCTTCATAAATGCCGCAACCTTCTTTTACCAAGAAAGGACAGCTTTTGACCTCATCTTCCCTCATCTTAAGTACTGGCACAGGTAATTCTGTATTTTCAATGGTCCCAAGAGCTGTGTATACGAAAAGAAATTCATCTGACGAAAGTTTCAATCTCTTTTTCAACCGAATAATGTCGCAGGGTGTAAGAATAATATGGGCCTCTTTGCAGCATTTTGTGAAACAAGAAAGATCCTTTGAACATTGAAAAGAAATTGGACTGGATTCATCAAGTCTAACTGGGACAATTACCTGCGGTTTATCTTTTGGCGCAAACATATTCTTTACCTCTTTTTAAGATTAATTGTCATAATAATAGCATCAATGTAAAATTCAACAAAAAGTCTTTGTTGAGGAAGTTGCCGTGATGGAAGGGATTCAAAAGACACTAGAAGGAAGGGTGGCCATAGTGCCGGGAGCTATAAAGGGCATCGGACTTGAGGTCGCAAAGGCCTTATCAAATCTTGGCTGTCGATTGGTATTGCCAGTCTATGACTGGCTCGATAGCCTTTCTAAAATGAGGAGTGAATTAGATGCCATCAATGCAAAATATATTCATATCTCTGCTGATCTTCGAAAGGAAAGAGACGTCGAAAAGGTGATAGAGAAGGCGCTCGAGGAGTTTCAACGAATTGATATCCTTATTAACAACATAGAGCGAGGGGGATGGCCAATAGTACATGGGCCCTACACTCAAGAACAGTGGAGACTTGAGTGGGAAACGACTATAAATGCAAAGTGGTATCTATTTAATCACTCGCTTCAATATTTAAAAAGGGCCCAAGGGGTGGTTGTTAACATCTCTTCCATAGCAGGTATTGTTGGAAGGTCTGGGCCTGCAAGTTTGGTCTTCAATGACTGCTATAGCCTTTCCAATAGGGCAATTGCCTCCTTAACACAGCAGTGGGCAAGGCTTGGTGCGCCAGAGGTCCGAGTAAATGAGCTGCAGATTGGTTTTGTGGAGACAAGGCATGGGCCAGGCACCCGGGGCTGGAGTGTGTTGACACAAGAGCAGAGGCGTTCCATTGTGGACCATACGCTTCTTGGTCGCATTGGTACGGCGCAGGATGTGGCAAGGGCAGTAGTCTTTCTTGTAAGGGATGCCACTTTCATGACAGGAGCGCTTCTACGCCTAGATGGTGGATATGTTTTGGGGGGAGAAAAGGTAAGTCCTATGCCGGAAGGTATTGTCTCTCCAGAAGAACCTACCTTTGGAGGTAGTATCAAACCCGACTCATTAGACTAAAGGCGAGGGCATGAAGATCCTTTCGTAAAGATTTTGGGCATAACGGTCTGTCATCCCTGCAATAAAGTCAGAGACACGCCTTTCATACGGATCGTTTCCTGTCTCCATGAGATCTTCTTCAAAGAGTCGCAGCGATTCAACAATAAAGGCATCCTTGTGTTTTATGAAGTACTCGTATAGGTCAAAGAGGATCTTTCTGGCCTTTTCAAATTCCCTATGGACTTGAGGAGCTCGATACACCCTCTCATACAAAAAGGCCCTTAATTCTATCATGGCACCGTGGACTTCATCGCTGATCCCTAAGATCATTTTGCCATCTTTGACCTTGGAATTGGATATGACGTCCTTGATCATGGTGGTAATGCGGGAACTATGGGTGTTTCCAAAGACCTCTTCGAGTTTATGAGGAACATCTTTGGGGCCTATTACCCCGCTTCTTATGGCATCGTCTAGGTCGTGGCTGAGATAGGCAATGATGTCTGCAATCCTAACTATTCTTCCTTCTACTGTTTTTGCCCAACCACCTTTACTGGATGGGATGATGTTTCCAAAACCCTTGGAGTGTTTGAGGATCCCGTCTCGTACTTCGTATGTGAGATTCAGGCCGCGTCCTCCGTTTTCTAGCCGATCTACCACCCTGAGGCTTTGTCTGCAGTGGGAAAACCCCCCTGGGACGATCTCATTTAGTACTGTCTCTCCTGCATGGCCAAAGGGGGTATGGCCTAAATCGTGGGCTAGGCTTATGGCTTCTGTGAGGTCTTCATTGAGTTTGAGGGCCCTTGCAATTGTCCTTGCAATCTCTGCTACTTCAAGGGTGTGGGTCAGCCTTGTCCTATAGTGGTCTCCCATTGGGGAGAGAAAGACCTGAGTTTTATGTTTAAGCCTCCTAAATGCCTTTGAATATACGATTCGATCTCTATCTCTTTGAAATGCTGTCCTGATTGCACAGTCCTGAGCAGGTCTCTTCCGTCCCCTGCTTTGATCGCTAAAGGCAGCATAGGGAGCTAGAAATTCGTGTTCTCTTGCCTCAAGTTCCTCGCGGATAGTTTTGAAACATTTCTTAGCCAGGTTTTGAGTTTTGGGAGCAAAGTCAACAAACATGGTTCAAATTTATAACTCATTAATAAAGAAAAACAACGTCTTTATTGTAAATTAAGTCCAATACTAGGTAAAAGGCGTATAAGAAAACTGTCAAGATTAGAGCCATATGTACATCTATCCCTGGAATCGGAAACCCTATTTTGGCTGATGTCAATAAAACCATTGCCAATGGTATTATGAAAAGGGATTTAAACATAGAAAGATCCTTGCGAAATGGTGTAGCAATAGCATCCAAGCCCTGAGCAGCATACTCCATAGACAAAATAAGTATTATCGCCCATAGTCCGTTATGAGAGAGATCTTGAATTAAGCAAAGGGGAAATATGGGGAATATACATGTAAGCAAGGCTCTCAGGATACATACCCTGCCCTTTGAAAATAGGGCGGGGATACCGTTAACAAAATAAACTCCGCCTGAAATAAGTGTTATAATCACAACAGCACTTCCATAGGCCAGGTAAATGGCTCTCTCAGTAAGTGTCATTCCAAGTACCAGGGCAGTTCCTAAGAGTCCTATGGCCCAATGCATTCTGCCAGATAATCGACCGTCTCTAATAAACAGAGCCACAGCGAGAAATATGGTGGCAAGCTCGGCACCAGCTAAAAAGGCCACAAGTACGATTTTGCTCTTGAATGTATCCAGTAAAAACATTAGTCCAGATGCAGCCATCTGAATGGTGGTCTTTATTTTTGCAAGTTCCGTCACCTCAAGTTGTATTCCTGTCCGTCTGATCTCTGCAACCAGAGATTCCCGCAAAAATATGGGTATTGCCAACCAGAATGGAAGAATGTCGAGGTCAATGAGGCAGACTACGATTACCACTAGAAATATCTTGTCTGCAATGGGGTCAAGGAGTTTCCCCAGACGGGTTGCACCATGGCGTCTTGCAAGGAGTCCATCTAGGTAGTCTGTGAGTCCAAGGGCAGTGAATATTAAAAGCGCGGCAACTCTACCCCAAATTCCTTGGTAAAGTAGGAAATACGGCAGAGGCAGCAGAAGTACCCTAAGGACTGTTAGGTGATTTGCCCTGAGGGTCATGGTCTTACTTGTATTCCTTGTAGATTTGATAAAATGCCTGCAGGAGCTCCCCGCGCTTTTGGGCTAGGGCCTTTACAAGCCTTAAAAACTCTTTGTACCTCTTAATTGGGCCAATGTCTACCTCTAGAAGCATTGGTTCGCAAAAATACCATGTGCACCTATAGGGACGTCTATACCGTGGTAGTATACAGCCATTATTGCTCAAGAATTGGCAGATGGCCCTTAAGTCTACATTTAGTTTGTAGGTAGGGGGCTCTTCCTTCATTGCAAGAAATGCGACTATGTCCGCAAATTCAGGTAAGCCGTGTCTGTTTGCACAGCATACGTTTCCACAATAGGGGCAAATTTTCTGAGTAAGCTCTTGGAGCATTGGATCCATCTCAATGAATATCTCTTTGAGTTCATCTCCTCTTTTGAAGACTTCTATTAATGCGTTCTCATTGCGACGGAAATATTTTTTAAGTTCTTGAATTTGGTCATTGAACTGTTTTTCATTCCTAAAATTTAAAAAAGGCAATTTTGTGGTATCAAATGACATTTCCTACCCCCAACTACTGAGTATACTGTCAGTTAAAA